>JBMFUH010000205.1:0-9121 GCA_049966735.1 Isosphaeraceae bacterium | reverse complement strand
ATCGTGGCCCTCTGCGACGTCGATCAGAACGCTCTGGACAGGAACGCCAAGCTCTATCCCAAGGCCAAGCTGCACCGCGACTATCGCAAGATGCTCGAGACGCGGAAGGATATCGACGCCGTGGTCGTCGCCACGCCCGACCACACCCACGCCGTCATCTCGATGATGGCCATCAAGATGGGCAAGCATGTGCACTGCCAGAAGCCGCTCACCCATTCGGTCCACGAGGCCCGGGCGCTGGGGACGGCGGCCAGGATGGCCAAGGTGGCCACGCAGATGGGCAACCAGGGGCAGGCGAGCGAGGAACACCGGCTGATGGCCGAGATGATCGCCGCAGGCGCAGTGGGGACCGTCCGCGAGATCCACGCTGGCTCGAACCGTTACCCGCCGATCTCGCCGCGCGGCATCCCGCGGCCCAAGGACACGCCGCCGGTCCCCTCCACGCTCAACTGGGACCTCTGGGTCGGCCCGTCTCCAATGAGGCCCTACAACCCCTGCTACCATCCCTTCGCGTGGCGCGGGTGGTGGGATTTCGGCTCCGGCGTGCTGGGCGACATCGCCTGCCACGAGCTCTCGCCGGTGTTCAAGGCGCTCGGCCTGGCCGACAGGCATCCCGACTGGGTCGAGTCGTGCTCGTCGAACCACCAGTGCCCGCCCGAGGTCCGCAAGGAATCGGCCCCGCTGTCGTCGATCACCCGCTGGCATTTTCCCGCCCAGTGGGACAAGCCCGCGCTTTGCATCACCTGGTGGGACGGCGGCCTGAAGCCCCCCCGACCCGACGAGCTGGAAGGCGATCGCGAGTTTGCCGAAGGCGACTGGCTCATGATCGTGGGCGACAAGGGAAAGATGCTCCGCCACCAGCTCATCCCCGAGAGCAAGGCGAAAGCCTTCGGCAAGCCGCCGCGCATCCTGGCGCGCTCACCGGGGCATTACGTGGAATGGATCAATGCCTGCAAAGGCGGACCGCCGGCCGGCTCGAACTTCGTCGACCACGCCGCGCACCTGGCCGAGATCGTCCAGCTTGGCAACATCGCGCTGCGGACGCCCGGCAGACTTTACTGGGACGCCGTGAATCTCAAGTTCACCAACTCCGCCGCGGCCAATGTTCTCATCAACCCGCCGTACCGCTGCGGCTGGAGCCTCTGAGACTGGCCCTTGACGAATGGAGAGCTGTTGCTGAAGCATCGAAACTCGTTCCCACGCCCTGCGTGGGAATGCTCTCCTTTGGCGTAAGGCAATGTGCCGTGACGCCGCTCGCAAATGGGGGTCTCGGGATCGACCATGCCATCGAGGGAAGCCAGAGCGTTCGTCCGCCATGGCGGGGAATTGAGGCGATGGTTTCGGTTCAGCGTCCGTACGCTGATGCTCCTGGCGCTCTTCCTGGGAGCTGCGCTCGGCTTGTCCAAGTGGGGCGGCTCAGGAACCTCCAGCTTCTCTTGAACCATTCGACGATGATCACCGACGCCGGGTTGGCCCACCTGAGAGGCTTGTCCGCGCTTCTCACGCTGGACCTCCGCGGCTGCGAGGTTTCCGACGACGGACTGGTTTACCTGGCCGGATTGGCCAGCCTGCAATCTCTGAATCTCCGGGGCGCGATTGTCACCGACGCTGAATTGGCTCACCTGGCGGGAATGACCAGCTTGCGCTCTCTCGATCTCAGGAATATTCAGGTCACCGATGCCGGACTGGTTCATCTGGCCGGCCTGATCAACCTGCTGCAACTGGAGCTGGATGACACCAAGGTCACTCGAACCGGGGCGGCATCTCTTCGCCGGCTGCTCCCCAAGACAACAATGGTTCATCCGGGGGAAGTGTACAAGCCTTGAAGAAAATGGCCATGCTTGCATGCTCTGCTGTCATATTAGATCCTTATCTCATCACGCACATTGATGTCGATTGTACCAATGCGATCCGGCGGAAGCGGGAGACCACCGAGCGGACTTGAGGGCCAAGGCGGAATTCCGCGCAGCCGGCTCGGAGAGAGCGGGGCGGCTGAGCCAACTCGCTTGAAGCGACCTGCGCAAAAGGACGAGCAAGGCATGGAGAGAGTTCGGAGCCGCCCATATAATCGGGGAAGCCCTCCCGATTCCCACAATGGAAGTGGGGACGCGCGAATGAAGCGGTACTTGCACGACACGGGGATCGCCCAGCACTTCAGGGAAATCGGGCTGCGGCCCAGGGCATCGAGAAGGCCAAGACCTTAGCCCAGTCCCTGTTCCCCCTTTTCCCGATTCTGGATGCTATCCCCGGTACGGCAGGAAGACGACGAGCAGGTCTCTGATCTCGTCCTCCGACATGTATTCCGCGAGGAGCAAGATGTCGTCGATCGCTGAGCCGATGGACTGCTCGTTGGTGGTGGCGATGAGGCCGGGCACAGGTCGTCCGGCCGCGACTCGCTGCTTCGCGACACTGACCATTGTGTTTCGGTCGTTCGTGATCAGCACCCGGTTTTCGGTGCCGGCCCAGGCCAGGACCTCATGGTCGGGCGTTCCTTCCGGCAAGGCATCCTGGACGCGTACCAGATCGATGTCTGGCAGCCTGCGGCGAAGGCCGCGAAGGATGCTCCCATGGACGTCGGCGTCACTGGCCAGTCGAAGCATGCTCCTGCTCCCTGGCGCGTCGACGTGCCAGCAACTCCTCCCGCGCAACGCGTGGACGCTCCGCCTCGATCCTCGATCGCAGCGCCTCGGCTTCCTCCGCTCGTCGCTTCAGATAAGTCCGCACCTCATCGCGGTGCCGGAGGTAATAGGCGATGGCGGCATGGACATCGGCTAGCACCAACGTGTCGTAGGCGCGGACCATTTCCTCGGGCGTCATCCCGTTTTCATACTGTTCGACGACCAGGTCGAGACTGACGCGACTCTTGCCGATGCGGACAACCCCCCCTTCGTCTTCACGAAGCGGCGGAGATTCGGCTTGAATGGGAAGGGTAGCCGACACCTCCTCGACGCGGGCTTTCACACCTTCGGTTCGATGCGCCATCGTCTGACCTCTGCCCGTATGCCGCCTTGTTCGCCACTCCAGTCTATACTCAGCGTACCAATGCGGAGCGGCGGAAACCAGAGACCGCCCTAGAGAGCTTCAGGGCCAAAACGGCAATCCGCGCTGCCGGCCTGGAGACAGGCAGGGTGGCTCAGCCGACGGGCTTGAAGCAACCCACGGAGAAGTACGAGCCAAGCATGGAGGGAATCGAGAGCCGGCCATATAATCTGGAAGGGGTTCCCGATTCTGTCAGGAGAACACCATATGGACGCGATCAAGGGCATGATTCAAGGCGGCTCCCTTGAGCTGGAACCGCGCCGGCCAATTGGCCGGGTGGAACAGAGCTGTTGATCGAGCCGACCAGAACTCGAACAGTCAGTCGCGTGAACAGATCAGGATTCAGCAGGACACATCAGGAATCACACCCATGTCCGTCAACTTCGAGAATGATCCCGAGTTCCGGGACGTCAGTCTCAAGAAAAGCTCGAATGTCGGCTGCGGGCTGGTCCAGGTTCTCTGTGCCTTGGGGATCATCGTGGTCCTGATCATGCTTCTGCTGCCGGCGTATCGCAGTGCAAGGCCGGCGGCACGCCGCGCCCAGTGTGCGAACAACCTCAAGCAGATTGCCCTGGCGCTACACAACTATGTGGCGACGTACGACGCCTTGCCCCCTGCGCACACCGTGGACCCGCAGGGCAGACCGTTGCATAGCTGGCGCACCTTGATCCTCCCCTATCTCGAGCAGGAGTCGCTGTACCGGACGATCGACCTCCCGAAACCCTGGAACGATCCGGCGAACGCCCAGGCGCTGGAGACAGAGGTCTCCGTTTTTCGTTGCCCCGAGACCGTCGTCAAGGCCGTCGGGCCGAAGAATACGACGACATACCTGGCGATTGTTGCGCCCGGTAGCTGCTTCCTGCCCAGAGAGCCGCGCCGGCTGGCGGACATCACCGACGGCACCAGCAACACCCTGACCGTGATTGAAGCTGGCGAAGAGAACGCCGTTCCCTGGATGATGCCGGTGGATGCGGACGAGTCCGTCGTGTTGAGCTTCGGGCCGGATACCAAGCTGCACCACGTGGGAGGCGCAAACACGGGTTTTGTCGACGGCTCGGTTCGTTTTCTGAAAGCCAGCATTCCAGCCAACGTGCGCCGGGCCTTGATCTCGATCGCGGGCAACGACACCCCAAGTGCCGACCAGTGGTAAACCTCGTAGATCTCAAGGAGGGAACAGGGCTCCATGCTCCTGTGTCGCCTGGGCCAGTAGCCGGCCGCGTACTGTCGCTCGCGATCTTCGTAACATCCGTTCCCGCACCTCGAACGCCCCAAGCGGCGCAAGCCAGCTCAGCCAGTTTGCCAGGGGATCGACCCACCAGGCCGTCATTGCCGTGACCGTTGCCAAGCCGCCGATCAGCCGGAGCACGACGGCCGAACACAAGAGAAGATAGCAGCGCCACATCCAGCGGCGATGATCGGCAAACCGTCGCTTCATCGCCGACCGTGCACCGACGTAGACGCAGACCGCCGTCGCGAGGGCGAGTGTTGACAGTCCGGCGCCCGCGATAGGACCTGCCTGGGTGTACCAGGCCATCGCCAGCCCGCTGGGCGTCACCAGCAGCACGACGCACGCCACTTGCAGCCAGCCGAGCCACCGATGCCACCTGGGCAACCGTCTCCGGTGCCGTTCCCCGACCAGAACCAACCCCAGAATCAGCGTGACGGGGCCGGAGAGGATGTGGCAATAGAACGCCCATCGATACCAGCCGAAGAAGTATCCTTCGCGACCGCGCAGCAAGTCCGACGCGAAATTCGGCGGGATGTAGTCGTGATAGTTTGATACGACGCTGGCCGTCACCTTGACGACCAGGACGCCCGCCAGGACGGCCAAGACGCGCTCGGGTATCGAGTGACGTTCTGATCGCATGGCGGACGTCTCGGGCTGAGCCTTATTACCCCGGCAAATAAGATTGGTTACATGTGTGGGGTCACAAGATGGCTGTTCAGGCTGGCGGCTTGCGCATCTTCCTTGGCGGCGTAATAACCGGCCTATCGCCAGCGCGCTTGCCGCTGTTCTCGATGTGTGAGAGATTGAACCACGGAAGGCACGGAAAGGTGACAAACATTGATTCGTTCCGTGCTTTCCGTGCCGTCCGTGGTTGAGAATATTATCCTGGCAAATAAGGTCGGTTGCATATATGGGATCTCAAGGTGGCTGTTCAGGCTGGCGGCTTGCGCATCTTCCTTGCCGGGGTAATACGCAAGGCTGTGGCCGGCCGCACGGAAAGCAGGATGCGCGCGGTCGTCACCCGGCGGGAAAGTGCGATGCCGATGCGTGTCGGGATTCGCTTGCCGGGCAGGTCTTCGTGAATCTCCTCGGCCTTGATCTGAAACGGTGCGCCGTGCGTGTCGATGGCCACGTCGACCGCGGAATCACCCTCGCCGATGCGGATCGCGCGCGGGCCGGTTTGCTTCCACGGAGCGAAGGTGATGAGCGCCGTCTCGAAGGACTCAGGCGTCGCCATCTCCACCTCGTCATTGATCGACAGCGCCCCCCTGCCCTGGCGCGAGTAGACGAAGGTTCGCTGCAGCTTTTTCAGCCCCGGCACGTCGTAGCACGATCGGATGTCGAGAACCAGCGTGTCCTCCTTGTCGGTGAACGACGTCTTCCTGACTTTCGCCTCGGCCGAGCGACCCTCCTTTTGCAGCTTGCCCGCCACGCGAGGGACCGGGTGGCCGAACGAGTTGAGCACGTTGCTGTCGTAGCGATGCGCGCTGAAGGTGCGTGCGGTGTAGACCTCGGCGCCGGGGTCGAGGATGGGCGTCGCCTTGCCGAGGACCACCACGAACGAACCGACGTCGTTGTGGTTATGGTGCTCGGCGTTATGGCCCCCCTTGAGCGCGACGGCGAGCGCATGGGGACTGTCCGCGGCCGGCCGGCAGATGAGGATGCCGGCCCTGTCAAACCAGTCGCGCGGCGGCCGGGCCGTCCCGGTCGCCTTGGTGGCGTGGCTGCTTCGCGAGCTGGGAAACGTGAGCAGGCCAAACTCGAACAGGTCGCTGGACAGGCCGACAGGCAAGTCTCCCTGTCCGGAGGCGACGTCCCAGCCGAAGCCGAAGTGTCGGTTGACGTAGGCCAAGATCCAACCTTCGGGGTGGGCCTCGACGTGGCAATCGGCGAATGCCGGATAGACACCGGGCGCGATCTCCAGCCGACTGGCGAACCGGGCAACCTTCTCGATCTTGGGATCGCGCAGGAGGTCGAGCTTGCCACCAGTCGCCTGGAGGAGGTCCTCGGCCAGAAGCAGGAAGTGTCCGAAGCCGTAGTTCCAGTATCCCAGCCCTTCGGAGCAGTATCCGTCAGCGGTGAAACCACTCAGGAAATTTCGGACATACTTCTCGGCCGACGCCACGAAGAAGGCTCGCTCGTGTCGATCATCGATCGCGGTCGTCGCCGCGATGGTCACGCCCGCCAGGCAGACGGCGTTCCAGTTGTTCGTGGTCGTGAGCCACCACATCCACGGCTTGCCGTGCCGGACCATGCCGGTAAATGGGTCGAACGTACGCCGTCTCAGTTCGTGATGTAGCCGGTCGCGCGTGTTCCGGGAGAGCTTGTGGCCTAGCCAGTAGTCGATGGTGGCCAATGTCGCGGCGTTGGCCGAGGACGCCAGGTCGATCTCCATGATCTTGCCGTGGAAGTTCGCCAGCCTGCCGTCGTGAGCCGGCAAGAGCCAGCTCTTTTCCTCGAAACAAGCCTGAAGCGCCTTCTCGATGGCGGGCAAAAACCGGCCGCGGTTCTCCAGGCATTCGGCCAGCACCAGGGTTTCCATCCGGTTGCGGCGGTCGGAGAGCTTCCGCTGGTAATGGTCACGGTTGCCGGTCCTCGAGAAATCAAGATACAGTTCGTCGGGCAATTCCGGCGGCGGAGACTTGGCAAACCGTTCGGCGCGACGGATGACGTCTCTTGCTCTGGAATTCCGCGCGAGCCTGTTCCACGCCTCCCGGTCATCGATTGGCCGGCCGGGCCCGCGCGGTTTCTCCGGAAGCCAGGCTGCGATTTGATCGACCCGCGCGGCGTCGGGCGCGCCGCGCTGGGATGCTTCGCCGGCTGACTGAGCGAACGCGGGCGACAGCATGCCCGCGAGGAAAACGAATCCTGCAACAGCCGCGACGGTACTGGAATTCCTGGGTGCTTGGACAGTTCTCATGACGCGATGGCCTCCTTCCCTCCGCCCGCTTGCCGGCGGAGGTCGTTGACATACTGGTGAGCGAGTCGGGTGGGTTCGGGCAGCCGGTATCGGCTTGTGTTCTCGAGGACCACGCGGAGGGCGCTCTCGATGTCGCAGAGATGACCGGGTGAGATGTACAAGGGTCTGACGCGGTCGCGGGTGCGCAGCACCGCACCGATGGTCTGACCGCCGTCGATGAGCGGCGTCCACTGGCCGCGCGCCGGACCGGGTTCGTCGTGCTTGCCGATGAGCCGAGACTTGGCGCAGCCGACCGTGGGAATGCCCAGCCAAAGCCCCAGATGGCTGGCCAGGCCGATCCGCCGGGGATGTGCGATCCCCTGGCCGTCGACCAGCAGGACATCGGGCTGGACCTTGAGCGCCTCGTAGGCCTTGATGACCGGCGGCGCCTCACGAAACGAGAGCAGGCCTGGGACGTAAGGAAAGCGTACGTCCACGGCGACGCCCGCCCGTTCCACGACTTCTCCGGTTCCCGCGACGTTGACGATCACCGCGGCGTGGAGCCACTTGCCGCGCAGGTTGTACGAGACGTCGGCCCCGGCGACCATCTTCACCTCGGTGAGCGGTCGGGTCACGTCGACCTTGCCGGCAAACTCTTCCTGCAGCGAGCGAGCCTGCCTCGTGTCGAGATCCCAGGAGTGCAGCGCCGCGACTCCGGGCATGATCAGTCCTCCTTTCCCAACAGCGGTTTGCTCAGTACACCAGCGTGACGGCCGTGATCATGGCCGGCTCGAGCTGGCGGATGACGCTGGCGGCGTAGGCGGCATCGTCGCGGGTCACATCAAGATGCGTACAGGCCCGGATCACCTGAGCCCCGAGCGCCGCGACGAGGATGCCGCGCGATCGAAGGTACGCCGCCACCTCGGCCGCGGTCCCGAGCGAGGGATCCACCCGAACCCAGACGAGGTTGGTCTCGACCGGTCCCGATTCCAGGGCAAAACCCTCGGTACTGGCGAACGCATCAGCAAGCAATTGCGCGTTTGCGTGGTCGTCGGCCAGCCGGTCGACGTTGTGCTCCAGGGCAAAGAGAGCGCCCGCCGCGATGATGCCTGCCTGCCGCATGCTGCCGCCATGGACCTTGCGCAGCAGGCGTGCCCGGCGGATGGACTCGGCCGAGCCGGCCAGAGCCGAGCCGACCGGCGCGCCCAGCCCCTTGGAGAAGCAGATCGACACGGTGTCGAAGTGCTTCGCCCACTCCCGCGCGGGGATGCCTGTCGCCACCACGGCGTTCAGCAGCCGGGCTCCGTCGAGGTGCAACGCCAACTGGTTCTCCCGCGCCCAGTGACGGATCGCCTCGATGCTCTGGATCGACTGGATTCGACCCCCGCCGCGGTTGTGGGTGTTTTCGAGCCAGACCAGGCGCGTGCGGGCGTAGTGGGCGTCGTCCGGGCGAATGGCATCCTTCAGGTCGTCCACGGAGAGCAACCCGCAATCCCCTTCGAACGTTCGAGCCGTCACCCCCGAGTTGCGGGCGATGCCGCCGGCCTCCCAGACATAAACATGCGACGTACTGGCACAGAGCAATTCGTCACCCGGCCGCGTATGGACGCCGACGGCAATCTGGTTGGCCATGGTTCCCGAGGGCACGTAAACCGCCGCTTCCTTCCCCAAAAGCTCCGCCGTGCGGGCCTCCAGGGCATGCACGGTCGGGTCATCCCCGAATACGTCGTCGCCGACCTCGGCCTCCGCCATGGCCCGGCGCATCGCCGACGTCGGCCTCGTCACCGTGTCGGATCTCAAATCAATTGGCGGACGATTCATATTCGGATTCTCGAGTGGAAGAGCGGAATTCGCGTCGACTCACATGGCGAGTCGTTTCCCATCTGGCTATTGTTCTCCTGCCCTGGCTGACAGGTCAACCCGATGCCGTCCCGGGCGAGCGCCCGGCCTCGGCC
>JBMFUH010000204.1:0-9163 GCA_049966735.1 Isosphaeraceae bacterium | reverse complement strand
GCCGGTCCGGAACTCACCGCGCTCCGTCTCGTAGGGCAGGCAGGGGAGGGCCAGGGGCAGGGCCAGGGCACCCGCGCGCTGGCCGGCTTGACGGAGCAACATTCCCCGGCAGTCAGGCAGGGGGACGGCCGTGACGCCGGGCGGCAGAGCCAACCGAGATTCGAGCGGCTCCGATAACGGCGTCTTCCCAGCGACCTCGTCGGCCAGGATCGCGATCTGCCGCCCGCGGAGCATGAGGGCCGTTCGCGTGATGCTCGCCCCGCTTGCTCGATGGGACCACTCCGCCAGGTCGGCGACCGAGTTGGACACCCATTGCCGGGGTTTGGGGGCAGTGATCGGCCCAGCCGAGAGGGACGACGTCCATTCGGGCTCGAGCCACGATTGGCCGGAACCGATCACTTCCAGCCGGGTCACGCTCCCGCGCTCGCGGTGGTCCACGACTACCATGTCCTCCTCTTTCTGCCAGCTCGCGCGGAGGACCGCCAGGGGTTGCCGCTGGCACGACCAGGCGGGCAGGGGGGGCGGCACGTGAGCGATCCTGGAAAGAGAAAGCCACCAGCCCAGCACCCGCGCCTCGCCGGTTCGCGGAAAGGCGTTCGCCAACGCCCGGAGATTCTCGCGTGCCTCGGGAGCGACCTCGCCGTTGAACCGCGTCGTCGGGGTCCCATCTGTCCGGGAGAACCGCAAGACCGACCGGAGCAGGCAGCGCGTGCGCTCTTCCAGCTTCTCCGGCCAGTCGGGGCGCTGGGCCCGAGCCTCCACCAGGGCCTTGAGACACTCGGACCACTCGGGAATCGTCAGGCGGATCGGAACACCCTCGCCATCGACCTCTCGATCGAGCCAGTGCTCAAGCTCTGTCGATTTTCCCTGGGTCGCCCATGACTCTGCCGCGCGGGCCATGTCGCGCAAGGACTCGGAGTTTGCGCTTCCACCATTCTTGCTCATGAGGCGCAACACACTATAACTGGCGAGGAGGGTTCAAGAAAACCAGGTACAACTGGAGTGGTTCAGGGGCCTCTCGAGAGACTACGAGCCTACCCAAACCGCAACCGACACAGAAGAGGCATACGGCGTGAAGCTCCTGATTCGAGAGCGAATCCCTCAGTGCTAGATTCTTGGGCGTCGATGCACAGGAAAGCGACGCCGTGCCCAGGTCCCGCCCTGGAGGCCGACCGCTCGTCCGGATTTTACTCGAAACCCATGCTTTCGACGTAACCCAAGCGGGCTTCTACCTCAGCGACGCACAGCCGGCCTCGATCTCGGCCCGGAACGAGCGATTGCGCCAGTGGTCTTGGTTTCTGGCATTGGGTTTGCTTTCTCTCTAAACCGTGATCGCAAGGAACTGAGACAAAAGAGCCTAACACAGGAAGGGCCAAACACTTAAAAGCAGCCACCCTACCGGCGACAGTCGTCTTGCTCGCGTAAGACGGCTCCCCGCCAAAGGGCGAGCGGGAAGCCTCGCACGACCCCCCGCTCGCCCTTTCTCAAGACACGCTGGAAGTGGAAGCATGGCTTCAACTTCCAGAGCAAGGTCCAACCGGCCAGTTGATTCGGTGCCGAACGGCTAAGGGAGAGGTAGTCGTTCGGAACCGGTTCTCTGGCCGGTTTTTTGTGCGCTCGTGGGACAAGATCCCGATCGTGTCGTAGACAGGATGGTTGGGCCATTAGCGGGCAAGATCGGAATCTTGCCCCACGGATTGGTGCCGCAAGGCCCGGCCGGGGCGGGCTCCGGTCAGTTTTCCTTTTTCCAGGACGGTCTGGCCGTTCACCAGAACCGTGATGATGCCCTGGCTGTACTGGAACGGCTCCAGGTAGGTGGATCGGTCTTTGACGGTTGCGGGATCGAAGATCGTGATGTCGGCGAACTGACCGGGCCGGATCAATCCGCGGTCAACCACGCCGATCTTGGCCGCGTTGAGTGAGGTCATCTTCCGCACGGCATCTTCCAGGCGGAGCAGGCCGCGGTCGCGGACGTAGACGCCGAGCACGCGCGGGAAGGTGCCGAAGCTCCGCGGATGGGGGTGGCCGCTCCGCGGCGGGCCCTCCGTCGCCAGCGCCAGGCCGTCGGAGCCGATGGAGCACCAAGGCTGCGCGAGGGCGAGGTTCATGTCCTTCTCGGTATGGTGGGCGTAGATTGTGCTGATCGACCCTGATTCCTCGATCAGGAAATCAAAGAGGATGTCGAGGGGATCGGGGGCAGGATCGAGTCCGGCCGATCGGGCGGCGATGATCCTGTCCATGGTCCAGCCCTGGAAGCGGGAATTGGCCGGACTCAGCCGGGCACTGATGAGCATTTTTCCCCAGTCGCCGCCGATGGCCGTGTAATGGTTGTACCAGCCCGGCAGGCCCGAGCGGATGTCGGTCTTGAGCCTTGGCCGGAGCGTCCTGTCCTTCAACCGCTCGATCAATCGATTGACGCCGTCTTCATGGGCCCAGGGAGGGATGATGCTGACCAGGTTGTTGTTGCCCCTGGTGTAGGGATAGACGTTGGCCTGGATATTGACCCCGCGCTTCCTTGCCTCATCGAAGAGCCGGACGATCTCGGGCATTCGCCCCCAGAGCGATTGGTCGGCGATCTTCAGGTGAATGACGTCGACCGGCACGCCCGATCGCTCGCCGATGGCGATGGCCTCGCGGATCGCGGTCAGGACTTCCGTCCCCTCGTTGCGGATGTGCGACGAGAAGAGGCCGCCGTGCCTGTGCACCACCGAGCACAGCTCGACCAGGTCAGCGGTCGTGACCGCAAGCTCACGCGGGGCCGCGAGCATCGACGAGAGGCCGATGGCCCCGTCGTTCATGGCCTCGTCCAGCAGCGTCTTCATTTCCTGAAGCTGCCGGGCGTCCGGCCGGGCCAGCGAGTCGCCCAGGACACACTGCAAGAGCGTGCCCAGGCCCACGTAGCTGGCGACGTTGGGAGCGATGCCTTGTTTCTCCAGAGCATCGAAATAGCCGCCGAGCGTGGCCCAGGTCAGCATTTTGCCGGAATGTTGAAACCGCGCAACGGGTCGCTTCCCCTTGGCCGGTCCGGCCGAGGAGTCCTCGCCCAGGACTTGGGTTGTCACCCCTTGGTGAATCTTGCTACGCGCATTGCCGTCCTCGAGCAGGACCCGGTCGGAATGGGAGTGAACGTCGATGAACCCGGGAGCGACGATGAGCCCCTTGGCGTCGATGATCTTGCGGGCTGTCGTTGTCGGGTCCAGCTTGCCGACCGCGACGATCCGGTCCGACTTGATCGCCAGGTCTCCCTGAAACCAGGGATTGCCGGTGCCGTCGACGATCCGTCCGCCGCGAATGACGACGTCCCAGGTCTCTTGATTTTGCTCGAGATCCCGGGCCGGCGTTTGCCGGGCCAGGACGGTTGCCGCGACGATCAGGAATGCACAAAAGCATCTCATCGGAGTCTCTCTGGGAGAGGAGGACCTTGACACCATCGCCGCTGGCCTGAAGGCTGAACCGAGATGCCGGACGCGCGGGAGTTCATCACGATCCTTCAAGCCTGGACCTATCATGACCAATCGAGCGCGGGACGAATACCGTTACGAGAAGCTGACATGGCCGGAAATCAACGACGCGGTCGAGCTGGGCAAGGTCTGCCTCTTGCCCTGCGGCGCGATCGAGCAGCACGGGCATCACCTGCCCCTCGACGTCGATGTGATCTGTCCTTCCGCCATCGCGCTGGGGGCCGGCAGACAGATCCCGGAGAAGATGCTCGTCTTGCCCACGTACTACTTTGGTTACACCGGGCATGTGATGGACTTCCCCGGCACGATCAACACGCACTACGAGAACTTCATCAACCAGGTGCTCGACATCACCAAGAGCCTGGCCTATCACGGGTTCAAGAAGATCGTCCTCTTCAACGGCCACGGCTCGAACTGGCCGAACCTGGACCTCGCCGCGCGGCGGACGAATCTCGAGACCGACGCCGAGTGCATCCCGGTCTGCTGGTGGAACCTGCTGACCGTGGACAAGGAATTTCTGCCGCGCTGGCGGCAGAGCAAGTTCCCGGGGGGCTGCTCCCACGCCTGCGAGTTGGAGACGTCACTTTACCTTTACCTTGACGGCGACAATGTTCGCAAGGACCAGATCAAGAGCGGCACGATCAGTTTCAACGCCGAGGAGAGCCCGTTCAACTGGGTCGACCTCTTCGCCGCAGGCCCGGCCACGTTCATCTCCTGGACCAGCAGCTACTCCGAGACCGGCGTCCTGGGCGACGCCGAGCTGGGCACGGCCGAGAAGGGACGCCAGGCCTACGACGAGGCGGTCAAGCAGCTCGTCCAGTTCGTGAGCTGGTTCAAGGACCGTCCCCAGGACGTCCGCCGCGACCTGCATCGCCGCCCGCCCACCATGCCGATCCCGTGGGCACAGAGACCAGGAAATCAAGGTGAATCTCAGATGTAACGCGCTGGCGCGCGCCTGAATGGCATGAGACACCGTGGGACGCGGTGCCTGCCAGCCGTTGGCGGAGCGCGGAGTCGTCACCCGAGGAACTTGACGATGAGTCGATTCATCGTGTACGGGCTTGTGCCCTGGCTGGTGCTCTGGGGAGCGGTCAGTGTACGGGTTCAGGAAGGCGCGGCCAAGGAGGAAACGTCGCAGCCATCCCCCGCGGAGCGCTATCGCGATCTGCTCAAGGAGTATCAGAAGGCTGAGCAAGAATTCATGGATGTCTACCGCGAGGTCAAGACCAACGAAGAGCGAAGCAAGGCGATCAAGGAGAGGATGCCCGATCGAAACGCCTACGCCGACAAGATGTTCAAGATCGCCTCGCTCTGTTGGAGAATGGTCTACAATAGCACGCCCGAGTCAGAGAAGTTCCTCCGCGAGGTGCTGGCGAAGAACCCCGGCCATGAGGCGAAGGGTCAGGCTTGCCTGGCACTCGGGCAACGGCTGAAAATGGCCGCTGATCGTGCCGGCTCGAAGGAGAAGGGCGAGGCCATGACCAAGGAGGCCGAGGCACTGCTCGATCGTGTCACCAAGGAATTCGCCAACGTGAAGGACTTCCGCGGCACGCTGGGCGACATCGCCAAGGGCGAACTCAATGAGCTGCGCAACCTGGGCGTCGGCAAGATCGCTCCCGAGATCAAAGGCGAGAACATCGACGGCAAATCGATGAAGCTGACCGACTTTCGCGGGAAGGACGCCTGGCAGATCTTCGACCTCGCCGTCATCGAATCAGTCCATGGCGCGAACCCCCCCGCCCCCGACGTCGACCGCGGCGACGAAGCTTGACCCCTTCTTTCAGAAATCATCCCCGCTGATCAGGTTGCCATCGGCGCGGTGGCCCAGGGAACGGTAGACATGGGTCTCGATGCGCTCGGAGATGTTGCGGACCGAGCCGTCGCCGAAGAGGAAGTTGGCCGTGCCTTGATGATGACTCGAGAACCCGCCGACGTATGATGCCGGAATCTGCCCGTCCTTGATCATATTTTCCACATCCGCGACATCGGTGTGGTATGGGCTCCGAGCAAAGGGCGCTATGGGCACAGTCGGCCCCGGGTACGGTTCGGTGGCGTTGATCGGCCAGCCGGTGTTGCGCAGCGACGCCCTCGTGCCGACGGCCCAGCCCAGGGACGGAGCGCTCGTGCCCCGGAACTCGCCAACCAGGATCGTGTACGCCGGCCCGTCCTTGATGTCGGCAAGCGAGACGTGGCTGTTCAGGTAGAAGACGCCGTGGTTGTCGGCGTCGATCGGCGCCTCGACGTCGTGATGGCAGGCGGCGTAGCTCATGAGGCCCTGCCGGGCGTCGGAAGGACATAAAAATATATTTATGCGGTGGTCGCGTGCCGTGTGGTTCCGCTCGTTGTAGACGCTCTGGCGGAAATCAAACTGACGCGAGACATTGGACATCTCCAGGAAAGGCAAGATCTGCACGGCCCAGCCGAAATGGTAGCCGACGGGCATGCTGGAGATCGGCCCCTTGTCGTTGACGACTCCGGGCGGGAAGACCTTGTGCGTCGAGGCATAGTTCCCCAGCGCCAGGCCAATCTGCATCAGGTTTTTCGAGCATTGCAGCCGCCGGGCGATCTCGCGCGACGACTGGATCGCCGGCAAGAGGAGCGCGATCAGGACCGCGATGATCGTGATCACGAAGAAGAGCTCGATCAACGTGAAGGCCCTGCTCAAATTCGGAATGCGGAATGCGGAATGCGAAATGAGTTCTGCCGGAGCGCCGGTGCCGCATCCCAGATTTCGGATTCCATATTCCACATTACGCATTGGAAGCACTCCACATTCCGCATTGGAAGCATGCCACATTTGGCATCTGTCATTTGGCATCTGTCATTTGGCATTCCGCATCAGTACTGGTCTGAATCGATCACTTCGCCATCGGCGCGGTTGCCCAGCCTTTGGTACACGGTCGGGTCGATCGTCTGCCTGACAAAACGGACCGAACCGTCGCCGAACGCGAAGTTGGCCCCGCCGGGATGCCGGCTGCCGAAACCGCCGACGTAGGTTGGCGTCACCTTGCGCTCGCCCGAGGTGATCATCCGCTCGAACTCCAGCCCGGTGAGGTCCGACGGCAGGGGGGGCGGGCCGGGCGAGGCATTCTCGGCCAGCTTGCGGTCCAGACCGTTCAGCGGCTGTCCCGTGTTGCGCAGGGTCGCCCGGGTTCCCGAGACCCAGCCCAGCGGAGAACTCTTGATGACCTCGCCGATGAACAATGTCTGGGACAAGCCGTCAGAGACCTCGACCACTCGCACGCGGCTGTTCAGATAAAAAACACCGTTGTTGTTCACGTCGATCGGTGCCTCGGTATCGTTCTGGCAGCCTGCATAACTCGAGAACGGACCATCTCCCGGTTTAAGCGGCACCGCGCCGATAAACCAGCTTGGCCCTGGCGGCCGCTCGGCGGGACAGGTCAGCGAGTTCAGCCGGCACATGGCCATGGTCTGGTTCTCCGGATCATTGGCCCCGTACGCCGGGTCGAAGGCCTGGTACAGGAAGGTCTGCTCCATGTACGGCAAGATCGAGACGATCCAGCCCACGGCCCGTGCGTCCGGCGTGCTGGAGATCGGCCCGCTGGCGTCGTAGCTGCCTGACGGGAGCACGTTGTACGTGGTCAGGTAGCCCTGGAGCGCCAGGTCGATCTCCTTGAGGTTGTTCACGCAAGAAATCCGCCGGGCTGCGCCCCGGGCGGCCAGGAATGCCGGAAGGAGGAACGCGACCAGGATGGCGATGATTCCCATCACGACCAGCAGCTCGATCAACGTGAAGGCCCTGCTCAAATTCGGAATGCGGAATGCGGAATGCGAAATGAGTTCTGCCGGAGCGCCGGGGCCGCATCCCACATTCCAGATTCCATATTGCACATTAGGCATTGGAAGCGCTCCACATTCCGAATTCTGCATTGGAAGCATTCCGCATCTGTCATCTGTCATCATCTGGCATTTGCCATCTATCATCTGTCATCTAGAATTTGGCATCTGGCATTTGTCATCTGTCATCAGTACTGGTCCGCGTCGATCACCTCACCGTCGGCGCGGTTGGCCAGGTGCTGGTAGACCCTGGAATTCACGCTCGATTTGAGGAACCGCACCGAGCCGTCGCCGAACGCGAAGTTGCTGCCGCCGGGATGCCGGCTAGCGAAGCCGCCGACGAACTGGAGCGTTCCCATCTTGGCCAGAGCGTCGGTCTCCTGCTTCGAGAGGCCGAACGTGTTGGCCCTCGGTCCTACGCCGGGCGTGATGTTCACGTTCAGCCCGGTGTTGCGCAGGCTCGCCCGCGTTCCCGACGCCCAGCCCAGGTCCAGGCCGTCGTTGAGCTTCTCGCCCACGAACAAGGTGTACGACGTCCCGTCGCTGATGTTCTCATAACGGATGGCGCTGTTGAGGAAGAGGACGCCGTGATTGTCCGCGTCGATCGGCGCCTCGACGTCGTGATGCACGCCCGCGTAGCTGTTCATGGCGACCCGGTTCTTGCCTCGGCCCGGTCCGGGATCGGACGGGCAGATGAAGTTGCTCACCAGGAAGGTCCGCGTGGTCTGGTTCTCGGCGGCGTAGAGGCTGACCCGGCGATTGAAGTGGTTGGAGACGTTCTTCAGCTCCAGGAACGGCAAGACCTGCGTGATCCAGCCGAAGCCGTACCCTTTGGGCTGGTCGAGCACGGGCCCCTTGAGATCGACCACGCCGGGAGGCAGCACCTCGTGGGCCGATTCGTAGTTTTGCAAGGCGAGCGCGAGCTGCATCAGGTTGTTCACGCACTGGCAGCGGCGGGCCGCCTCCCGCGCCGACTGCACGGCGGGAAGCAAGAGCGCCACCAGCACCGCGATGATGGCGATCACCACCAGCAGCTCGATCAACGTAAAGCCGCGGGACGCGGTACAGGAGGACCACGAGCCAATTCCGGCTCGAGGCATCACGCGGCGGCAACTTCGAATCATCGCGAATCTCCTCTCTTGAGCGAACCGAGCTCGACCTGTATCTGAAGGGAATATCGGGCCCTGCGCGGGGGATCGGGGGGATCATCGGCCTCGACCTTGATCAGCTTCGTCGCGGACCCGGTTCCGGCCGGTTCGACCTTGATCCGGACCACGGCACCGTGTTCGTTCTCGGCGCCTGGCGGTCCTCCCGCGACGAGCTCGTCGTCGGCGATCCGCCAGGTCTCGCCGGTGTAGCCGGAGCTGGCGGCCAGGCGGAAGAGCGCCCGGTCCAGCCCGGCCTGGGCCAGCCACTCGGCCTGGAGCTCTCGCTCCTGGGCGCGGACCGCCTGGCGATGCGCCACGCCAATCTTGACAAGGACGCCGCTCATGAGCGTGATCACCACCAGGCAGATGAGCACGACCACGGAGGTGATGCCGCGGCGGGAAAATCGGTGTCGAGATCGCCCTGTCATCATGGCTTGCCTCCGGCGGGTCTGGCCGCCCGGGAAATCAGGCTCCGGTTCTTGCCCAGAAGCGCGGTCACCTCGAATGCCCGCGGCGGGTTGCTCTCGTTAGCCTCGACGTCGCGGTCGAGGGCCAATGTGGCGAACCGGCGCCCCGTTTCCTCGGCGAGCGACAGCCTGACCGCCCCGGCGTGCGGGAGCTCGTAGCGCTCGCGACGGGGGTTGGAGCCCTTGCGCGTCTCCAGCCGCTGGACGAGCCCGTTTCCCTTCACCTGGTACTCGATGGTCCGGTCACCGCCCGGCTCGAGCTTGAGCCCGACGGGGCCCGAGCTGCCGG
>JBMFUH010000203.1:0-9179 GCA_049966735.1 Isosphaeraceae bacterium | reverse complement strand
TGGCCTTGGTGGTGATCTCCCCGGCCAGGCAGACCAGTCCTGTGGTCAGGAGGGTCTCACAGGCGACCCGTCCGTAAGGATCCTGTTGGAGGATGGCGTCCAGGATGCCATCGGAAATCTGATCGGCCATCTTGTCCGGATGGCCCATCGATACGGATTCGCTCGTGAACAGGTAGCGGTCGTGGTGGGACACGGAAGCAGTTCTCCTACCAGACAGGTCAAAAGCATGGCACGAGCGACGGCTCGAGCATGAGTGTTCCAGAAATCAGTCGCAGCCCATTTCCCAGGCAGGCCTACATCTCAACGAGCGGGTGGACCCGCCACCGGGACGTATCCCGGTGCCGCGATGCCGGTTATCCCACTGCTCAGCCACTGAGCGCGTGAGGCCCTCAGTCTAGCAATCCGCGGCCCGCTTGGAAAGCAAGCATTGGATTGCTGTTGCCCGAAACCGGCGCGGTGGGAGTGAGCCGCTGGGCGAGCCGAATCTTCGAGGCTCCTCGCCGAACACCACCGAGGGTTCGCCGTATCCCAAGGTTTGCAGCGGGCCCAGGGTGGCTGGGGCTGACCGCGGGGAAGCCCCGGCGCCCAGGCCAACGCAGCCGAGGCGCCGCCTTCGGCTCCGTCACCAGCCACCCGGCTTTGGCGGCTTTGCCGTGGTGGTGTTCACCGAGGAGTCTCGAATCTTCTCAGGCGATTCAACGATCGGATCCCTGGCCCCGGCGCGACATCAGGCGAAGATCCGGCCGACAGCCATGGTCCAGCCCGGAACCGCGGGTTCGGCATCGGCCTCTTGCCCCGCGGCGAAGAGAACCGGTTGGCCGGGAAGATCCCTTCGCTACTTCTTGACAAGATTGTTGACGGGATCCACGTCCCAGACGACGAGAGTTCCCGCCTCGAAGTAATCCGCCCGCTTGGCGGCCAGATCAGCCTCGACCGCATCCTTTTGATGAGTTCCGCCTTGCCCTTCACGCGGTAGAGGTCATCGAGCGTGGCGGCTGTCCGGGTCGCGATCGACATGGCGGAAATCCTGATAGCTGGAGGCTCCAGCGGGGAAGTCAATCCAGCAAACTTGATCCTAAATGGCATTTCGTGATTCTGGGAGTGCGAGGCTCCCGCCGAGCTGTATTCCGGATGGGCTCGCCGGGAGGCTCGCCCTCCCCGAATTGTGCAAGACGATTTAGCGAGGGACGTTCTCTGGCAATTCAGGTGCGGAGCTTCATTCCAGTTGGCTGGTTGAACCCGTTCTGCCCCTGCCCTGTCCGGCAGTCCGGCACGCCTCAGGCGAGGGAAAGCTGAGAACGAAAACTTCAACCCACGGGCTCCGATCGTTCGGCATTGTTACTCTCCGGCGCCCGAGAACGGGAACGGCTCACGCGGACTGGCCAGTGACTTGATCAGAAGTTCTCGAAAGTCGGCATTGTGCTCGATGAGCTCATCGACCAGTTCGTCGTCGGTTTCCACCGGCTGGATCGAGACCAGGCCCCGGTTCGGCAAGGCGATGACGACGGTCTGGCCCGTGTCGAAACAGCGGCTGAGCACCCCCTCCGGGTCGGCCTGGAAGTCACTCAGTGGGATCACTTTGGTGTCCATGCTCGGGCACGTCGGCTGGTCCACAAGCCGCGCAGCGACCCCGTCGCTGATGATCCGCTGCTCTCTTACAGGTAGGCCCTGAAGTTGAGCCTTGGCTTCCCGAGTAATGGTGATACAGTAAGCCATGCTTTCTTTATTGCAAGTTTAGGTCAACCAACGCGTCTCGGGGCGCCTCACTCCGTCTCATCCTCCTCGTCTCGATCCTGGATCTCGCCGGAGGCATCGCCGTCGCGGCGATACCAGCTCCAGAGGAGCCGATGAGTGGCATAATCCAGAAGCGCCTGGGAGGAGGGAAACTGATACTCCGCCGGATCTCGCCCCTGGAGCAGGGCTTGCGTCGACGGGGGCAGGTACGCATCCCCGGCCCGCGCGACGAGATCGGCCAGGAAGATCGGGAAGTTGTCTGCCGCCGAACTCTTCAGGCGCTCGCCAAGATAGGAGTAGTTCATCTGGCTCTCGACGACCCGGAAGGCGATCCGAGGATCGCGGCGGACGATGAGGACTTCGCCCAACGGATCGCGGGGAATTCTCTGAGCCCTGCTCAGCCGGCTGACGGGCCTGGGCTTCTGCAAGGCCAGGGCCCGGACGCCGGCCATGATGGTTGACGGCCAGACCGGCTTCCGCAGATCACGAAACTCATCCTCGGCGGTGATCTTCCCCGCGCAGACCATCTCGACGCGGTCCCAGGGGACCCAGTGCGTCGGTTCCCCCCGCAGCCCCTCGACTCTCAAGCCCTCCGCCAGACAGGCGGCCCGGTGAATGGTCCGGGCAGGACTGAGCTCGGGAAACATGTCGGCCCGCCAGGCCTCGGCGGCAACCTTGTGCTCGTAAAGCCCATCCAGCAGGCGCCGGACGGTCGGCTCGTCCAGTGGCCGCGGCCAGACCCCCGGGGCGCGCGCCAGCCACTGCACCACGTCGGTCGGGTGCATTCCCGTCACCTCGCAAATCCACTCGCGCAATTCGTGGGGATCGTCGATCGCATCGAAGATCACCAGGCGATAGCGGGACGCGGTCTCGGGCATGGCCGGCGTGAACTCCGCGTAAGTGAATGGAAAACCTGTCGATCAGCGCTCCTGTTGCTTGCCGTTGGGTTTTTGGGGCCCCGGCCTCTTGGGCTTCCGGAAAAGGTCCGCCACCAGAATCGAGAAGCCGGGCAGCACGTCTCCTCCATCAAGAGTGGAGGAGGCGGTCAATCGGGTGAACTGGTCGACGGCAGTGTACACGTCGACGACACGGCTGGGCAGGCGAACCAGCCAGACCAGACGGACCCCTTTCTGGAAATAATCGGTGAGCTTCTCGTCCATCTCCTTGCGGGCGTTGCTCTTGCTGATGACCTCGACGACCAGGTCGGGGATGACGTCGGGAATTGGCTCTTCCGGAAATTCGCCACCCGGAATCCGGTCCCAGGATGCAAACGCGACGTCGGGAATCCGGATCAGTCCACCGGCCAGGCGATACATGCCGTCGGCACCGGTGGCGATTCCCAGGTTGCGCGGCTCGACATGCAGGTTGATCAAGCCAGCAATTCTGACAGCCAGCCACGATTCTTCAAGTCCCACGGTCTTCTCCACCAGGATGCCGTCAACCAACTCGTAGAGCCGGTCTTCGTGGTCGTTCAGCCAGAGCACGTCGTCTTCGGTCGCCGTGCCGGGCGCGGGATTCTGGCGGATGCGCTGGAAGGGAATCGGGCCGAAGCGCCGCTGGAGGTCGGCGACGGTCCACTCTTTGGGCCTCGCATTGGTGGACGATTGGACAGTAGACATGAACCGGTCTCGCGACAGTTCCCTCGGGTCGACAACCACTTCATCGTACCAGGACCGGTCGGGCTTGGCCAACCAGTCGACTGCTTCGGACATCCGTCCGAGGATCATGCGTCTCCCGCGTTTGGTCGTGACCCGATTGCACTGGAGGCGGAGAGAGCATGGTCGAACCGGCTGGCCCCTTTTGCTATGTTCAAAGGAACTCCGCATCGGGCGGGCTGTTTTGGTACCCTGGCCGAGTCGGGCCGGGTTGATTGGTCACCTTGCCCCCAGGGGAAATAGACGGTGCGTCAGATTGGCACGTTGCCCAGGAATCACGATCCTCGAGTCTTCGGCGATTATCTTCTCTCACATGGAATCAAGTCCAGGTTCGACGAGCGCCCCGAGGGCTGGCTCGTCTGGATTCACAATGAGGACCATGTGCCCCGGGCAGCCGAGGAACTGAAGGCGTATCTCGATCGCCCCGACGACTCTCGCTTCGTCCGGGCTGCCCCGGCGGCCGATGCCGCGCGGAAGCAGGAAGCAAAACTCGACCGGCAGTTCCGCAAGAATTACCGCGAGGTGACCGATCTCTGGACGGGGCTTCAGGTTCGGCGCAGGCCGCTGACCATGGCGCTCGTGTTCGCCTCGATCGCCGTGTACATCCTGATGAACTCGCCGCGAGCTGAAAGTGTTTACGAATCGCTCATGTTCACGGGTGCTTATTTCGATCCCCAGCGCGGCTGGTGCAACACGGGTCTCGCCCCGATCCTCGCCGGCCAGGTCTGGAGGCTGGTGACGCCGATCTTCCTCCATTTCACCTTTCCCCACATCCTGTTCAACTGCTGGGCGACGATCGTGGAGGGGACGTTGATCGAGTCGGGCCGGGGCACGTTCCGACTGCTCATCCTGGTCCTCGTCTCGGCGATTCTCTCCAACCTGGGCCAGCACTTCTACATGGAACAGGCAGATCCGGGAAAGCTGCATATCTTCGGCGGTCTTTCGGGAGTGGGCTACGCCATGTTCGGCTACCTCTGGATGAAAGGACAGTACGAGCCGGAGCAGGGCATGATCTTGCATCCCAACACCATTACGCTCATGCTCCTCTGGCTGGTTCTTTGCATGACTGGGTGGCTCGGCCCGATCGCCAACGCGGCGCACGTGGTGGGACTGGTCGTCGGCGTCATCTTCGGCCTGCTTCGCTTCTAGAACCCCTCATACCCTTTCCTCGATTTCGGGACTCTGAACAATGAAACTGGGATTCGTGTCGGCCATCGTGCCGGAATACACGCTGGATCAGGTCCTGAGCTTCGCCCACAAGGCGGGCTTCTCCAGCGTCGAGCTGATGTGCTGGCCGGTGGCCAAGGCCGAGAGGCGTTATGCCGGCGTCACGCACGTCGATGCATCCGAACTGTCCATGGATGCGATCGAGAAGATCCAGGACCTGCTGGCCATCCACAAGGTTGCCATCTCGGGACTCGGCTATTATCCCAACCCTCTGACGCCGGATCGCGCCGAGGCCGAGGTTGCCGTCAACCATCTGCGCAAGGTGATCGACGCCGCCGCGGCGCTGGGAGTCGGTCAGGTGAACTCGTTCATCGGCCGCGATCCCGCGCTTTCGGTCGAGGACAACTGGCCACGGTTCCTCGAAACCTGGCGTCCGCTGACATCCCACGCCGAGGCCAAGAACGTGCGGATCGGCATCGAGAACTGCCCGATGCTTTTCACCCAGGACGAATGGCCGGGCGGCAAGAACCTGGCGACCACGCCGGCGATCTGGCGGCGCATGTTCCACGATATCCCCAGCCCCTCCTTCGGCCTGAATTACGATCCCTCGCATATGATCTGGCAGCAGATGGATTACCTGGCCCCGATCTATGAGTTCAAGGACCGGATCTTCCACGTCCATGCCAAGGACGCGCGGATCGACAAGGCCGCGCTTGACCAACACGGCGTCATGTCGTATCCCAAGCTCTGGCACACGCCCAAGATCCCCGGCCTGGGAGACATCCGCTGGGGCTCATTCTTCGGCGCCCTCAGCGACGTGGCCTATACTGGCCATGTGGCCATCGAGGTCGAGGACCGGGCGTTCGAAGGAACTTTGGAATCGCGCCTCGACTCGCTGATCATCAGCCGACGGCACCTGCTACAGTTCATCAAGGGATAAGGTTCGTAAGGTGTCTGATATGTCCTCCGCGCCGACGGCTGAACCTTCCCAAGGTCTGGATCTTTCGGTCCTGATCCCGGTGTTCAACGAGATCGAGAACGTCGAGCCGCTGCATGGCGAGCTGGACGCTGTGCTGCGGCCTCTGTCCCCGCGCTACGAGCTGATCTTCGTGGACGACGGCTCGACCGACGGCACTGTGGCCCGTCTCGAACAGATCCAGGCTCGCGATCCCGAGCACGTTCGCGTGGCGTTCCTCTGGCGGAACTGTGGTCAGACCGCAGCGCTTTCGGCGGCGCTCGACCTGGCCCGGGGCGAGATTCTCGTGCCGATGGACGGCGACCGTCAGAACGACCCGGCCGACATCCCGAAACTGCTCGCAACGCTGGAAACGGGCTACGACGTCGTGTCGGGCTGGCGGCGGAATCGCCACGACGCATTACTCAGCCGGAAGATCCCCTCGCGGATCGCCAACCGACTGGTGGCCAAGATCTCCGGCGTGGCGCTCCACGACTTCGGCTGCACGCTCAAGGCGTATCGCCGGAGGGTGCTGGCCGGCGTGCGGCTCTACGGCGAGATGCACCGGTTCATCCCGATCTTCGCGGCCTGGCAAGGGGCGCGAGTGACCGAGCAGGTGGTGAACCATCGCCCCCGGACCGCGGGCAAGACCAAGTACGGCCTGGGCCGGACGTTCAACGTCGTGCTCGACCTGATCCTGATCCGCTTCCTCCAGAAATACGCCCAGCGGCCGATCCACTTCTTCGGCCGCTTCGGCCTCTGGTCGTTCGCCTTGGGGTTTTCCTGCTTCCTGGCGATGCTCTACTTCAAGTACATCTTTCCCTGGCCGCATCCCTGGCCCCCCGCCGACTGGAAGCCCAAGACCTTCATCGAGACCCCCCTGCCCTCGCTCATCGTCATGTTCTTCCTGGCCGGCGGCATGAGCATCCTCCTGGGCATCCAGTCCGAGCTGATCATGCGAACGTATTACGAGTCGCAGGAGAAGACGACGTACGTGCTGCGGGAGGTGCGGGAAAGGTAGCTCGTACGCGTACATCATAGACCGCCGCGTTTCCCCTGTCATTAGAGCAGTTTACTCATGCGTTGCATACCGCCTTCAAAGGACGCCGTTGTGATCATACCTTCTCCCATTGGGAGAAGGTGCCCCGAAGGGGCGGATGAGGGGCGTACTGGCCCTGGCTTGTGGACTGCCCTCATTCGGCCGTACCGGCGACCTTCTCCCTCAGGAGAAGGTCGCGTGAATCCGGCCAGTGAGCAACGCGAAGGTAAACCGCTCTAGGAGACCCGACATGATGGCCGCCATGCCGAATTCCAGCTATCCTTCGGGCCAGATTCTACCCATCGACAGGGCATGTACGTAAGATGATCTTCGACTATCTCAAACTGGCTCCCTTCCCCAGTTGGAGCCGAGGTTCGATACGAGATTGACCAGGACAGCGAGAGCGTTGAATAAGGGGGCTTCATGCGAATTGACCGCATTGAGCTGCGCAATTTCAAGAAGTTCGCCCAGGAGACTATTGAGTTTCCGCGCCCGGCGAATGGACCGGCGGATGCGGGGTCGTTTCACATCCTTATCGGTGAGAACGGTTCGGGAAAGACGAGTATTCTCGACGCCTTGGCCGTGGCCCTAGGGGTCTGGCTGGAGAGGGCGCCCGATTCTCTGTTGGCTAACAGTCACCGCCGTTTGTCGAAAAACGAAATGCGGCTGGTAGCTACACAAGAAGGGGATCGAACGCAGTTCCAACGAGTGTCCGACACGATGTCAGTCTTGGCCACTGGCGTCATTCTCGATAGAGCCGGAATTTCCTGGGGCCAATCACTACCTGTTGGGAAGGCGAAGGTCAGCAACGCTGCCTCGAAAGAGGTCATGGCGTTGATCTGGTCGGCTTATGAGCGCGTCCGTCGGGGTGAACAGGTTCTCTTGCCGGTGATTTGCTACTACGGTGCCGGTCGGGCATGGCTCGCTCACAACGAACGGAAGAAGGCCAAAGCGCGGCCCAACGGCCCGGCGAATCGCTGGGAAGCGTTTTACGATTGTCTGAATGAACGCATACGCGTGGCGGATCTGGCCCATTGGTTCCAGGGTGAGCACATCGCGATGGGGAACCGACAAGGCCGCTATCGACCGGGATTCGAGGTGGTGCGGCGCGCCGTCTTGACGTGCGTTCCAGGGGCGGACGGCATTTGGTACGACAGCGACAGTGAGGAAATCGCGCTCTCGATTGAGGGCAACAAGCAACCATTCGGCAATCTCAGCGCCGGACAGCGCGTGATGCTTGCCCTGGTCGCTGATTTGGCGACCCGAATGGTCACGCAAAACAACTTTCTGGTGCCGCCCGACGTGTTGGGCCCGGAGGACGAACCGCTGCCGCGCGTGTTGTGCCAGACGCCAGGAGTTGTACTAATCGATGAGTTAGACGTGCACCTGCATCCGAAGTGGCAACGCAGAGTGACCGGCGACCTCAAGAGGGTTTTCCCGAAGCTTCAGTTTCTCGCCACCACTCACTCGCCTCAGGTGATTGGGGGGGTCGAGCCTCAAGAGATAATCCGTCTATTGCCCGACGGCGGCCACGACGTGCCCGCCCAATCGTTCAGAATGGACACGAACTGGATTCTGGAAGTGTTGATGGATGCCGACAAGGAGGACCCCAGCGTCAAACAAGGAATTATGAGGATTTTCAACCTCATAACCGAACGGAGATTGGACGACGCCCAAGCACAGGTGCTGCAATTACGGCAACGAATAGGCAACAGCGAAATGTTGCAAAGGGCGGCCTCGACGATCGAACGTATACGGACGATCAACCGATGAGATTCATCCTGAAAGCGGACGATCCACCCGCCTCGATACGCGAGTGGCTCGCCGTACAGCTGCCGGTCGGTCTTAATCTCGATTATCGGAATTTCAACGACAAGCCTGCTCTGCGTCGCGAACTGATTGCCGAGCAATACGGCTTATGTGCTTACACAGGCACGCCGATCGATGAGCGCCTAGTTGGATATCAGGAAGCCAATCTTGTCTTTCAAGCACATATTGAACATGTCAAGCCACGGGCTGTCTGCGAGGCAAAGTTGATTGCCCGTGGAGGACATTATGGGCGTGATCTGTGTGAAGACATGGACCATCGCAATCTCGTGGCGGCCCTCGAAGTCAGACGAAGCCCACCCGCCCGTTCCGAGATTTTTGGCGCGGCTGCACACGGAAACGAGATTCTACCAGTAACCCCGCTGCAACCTGGGTGTGAGGAACGTTTTCAATTCGATGAGAATGGGGGGATTCACGGCCTAGACGACCCGGCACGCAGAACCATCGCCCTATTGAGGTTAGATCACGCAACCTTGATGGCCTGGCGTCGCGGGGCTATCGCCGGCTTCTTTCCTCCCGACCTGGAGTTGACGAGATCCGAGATCGAGTCGTTGATCGATCGGCTGGGGAATCCCAGCCACAGTAGAGCGGTTTTCGGGTCGATCGCTCACCGTAGGGTCCGCTGTGCGGACCGACGGCCAGAGCAATTGGTCCGCACAGCGGACCCTACGATATTCAATGAGTGCGCAAGCCGACTGCAAACCGCTCTAGACTGCCCGAATTCAGCTTTTGCGTACGTAGCTACGCGGTGGCGCTGCAGCAATTCCCGGCCTCTTGGAGGTCACTCGTCGCCGTTAGCCCA
>JBMFUH010000202.1:0-9182 GCA_049966735.1 Isosphaeraceae bacterium | reverse complement strand
CGGGAGCTTCATTCTCCCTCTCCCCTCGCGGGAGAGGGCCGGGGAGAGGAGCCCAGGGGGAAGGCTCGACCGACTGCCTTATCTATGGCGGAAGCCGAACCTCATCACCCCTCCCCCTACCCTCTCCACAAGGGGAGAGGGTGAAATCATGTCGGGCACTCCCTTGGCTTATTACGTCCCTTTCAGCGGTATTGCCCAGGGGCGACTCGCATGACTCAAGGCATCGCCCAGACTGAAACGAAAACCAAATCCCTGGTGTATCCGTCACTTCCGCATCGCGTTCGGATCGATCGGACTGCCCCCTTTCGGAACAACCACCTTGACCGTTGATTTCGGAAGTTCCGGTGGCTTGTCCACTTTGGCCAGCGGTATCTGGGTTCCGCTGTTATCGCAGCCGGACATGAAGCCAGCACAACCCAACCACAACAGCGTGCAATACCCCACGACAGCTAATCGATGTAGCTTCATTTCCACGCCCAGTTTCAGGATGGAGGGAAAATGGGGCCGCGCTTAGCAGTGCGCGCACAACGCACAGCGGCAAAGGCTCCGACCCCTCAAAAAGCTCAAGATGTCCCTACCGGGAAAGATCAACGAAATCATACGGTCTCGACCCGCTTCGTTCAAGACCCTCTTTGGATACTTTTCTCAAGATATGCCAAGATTAAGCGATGCCAATAGAGCGCTTTGCCCATGTCCTTAACCATGTTCGGCGCGCGGGGTGCTGGGAATGGACGTGGGTGAGCCAGATGGTAGAATGTCGGGAACCAAAGGAGCGAGGTGCCTGGATCAAGGCTCCCCACGAAACGAGAGGACTCGATGCGATGACCACTCCCCGCGCGACTGCCGATATCGGACTGGTTGGCCTGGCCGTGATGGGCGAAAATCTGGTGTTGAACATGGCGAGCCACGGTTTCACCGTTGCCGTGTTCAACCGGACCACCTCCAAGGTCGACGCCTTCCTGGCCGGCCGGGCCCAGGGAAAATCGATCCTGGGCACGCACTCGGTGCAAGAGCTGGTCGCCTCGCTCAAGCGGCCGCGCAAGATCATGATGATGGTCAAGGCCGGCGCGCCGGTCGACGAGGTCATCGGTGAACTGGTCCCGCTTCTTGAACCGGGCGATATCCTGATTGACGGCGGCAATTCCCACTATCCTGATTCCACCCGCCGCACCCGTTCGCTCAAGGAGAAAGGGATTCTCTATATCGGCACGGGCGTCTCCGGCGGCGAGGAAGGCGCGCTCAAGGGGCCGTCGATCATGCCGGGCGGCAACCCCGCGGCCTGGCCGCACGTGAAGCCGATTTTGCAAGGCATCGCGGCCAAGGTGGCCGACGGCGCCCCTTGCTGCGACTGGGTCGGCCCCGAGGGCGCGGGCCACTTCGTCAAGATGGTCCATAACGGCATCGAATACGGCGACATGCAGCTCATCTGCGAGGCCTACAACATCATGCGGACGCTCCTGGGTCTGGAGCCGGCCGCGCTTTCCAACGTCTTCGCCCGCTGGAATTCCGGACCGCTGGACAGCTACCTGATCCAGATCACCGCCGACATCCTGGCCTTCAAGGACCCCGATTCCGGCAAGCCCATCATCGACCTCATCCTCGACACGGCCGGCCAGAAAGGGACCGGCAAGTGGACGGTAATCTCCGCCTGCGAGCTGGGCGTGCCGCTGACCTTGATCTCCGAGGCCGTCTTCGCCCGCACCCTCTCGGCCCAGAAGGAAGAGCGCGTGGCCGCCTCCAAGGTGCTCGCCGGCCACGTGCCCAGCTTCTCGGGAAACCGCCAGGCAATGGTCGACGACATCGAACAGGCCCTCTACGCCAGCAAGATCATCTCCTACGCCCAGGGCTTCAGCCTCATGCGGGCCATGGCCAACGAATCGAAGTGGGAAATCAACAACGGCGCCGTGGCACTCATGTGGCGGGGCGGATGCATCATCCGCAGCGCCTTCCTGGGCCGCATCAAGGAGGCCTTCGACCGCGATCCCCAGCTCGACAACCTGCTTTTGGACCCGTACTTCAGCGAGGAGGTGTCCCGGGCCGAACAGAGCTGGCGCCGCGTCTGCGCCGCCGCGATCACCCATGCCATCCCCTTGCCCGCCATGACCTCGGCCCTCTCCTATTTCGACGGTTACCGCAGCGCCCGACTCCCCGCGAACCTCCTTCAAGCCCAGCGCGATTACTTCGGGGCTCACACCTACGAGCGCGTCGACAAGCCGCGCGGCACGTTCTTTCACACCAACTGGACCGGACATGGTGGAACCACTTCATCTTCCTCCTATAATGTTTAATCTGGCCGGCGTGTTGCTCTGAGTTGACAGCTTGCTCGGAGGATTCTGCCGGTCCAGCCATATTTTTTGGCAGACATCCGGGTAGAGAATACGATTAGAATAACGGGGACCAGCTTCCGTTTGAGTCCCCCGACCGGCGGGCTTCGCGTCAGCATGCCCGCCCCCGCCAAAACGGCTCACTCTCAAGTCAGAGCATGAAAGCTCCTTAACCAGAAGGACTTGTGTCAAGCACTATGAACCAAGCAGACACGCCGGCGTTTACTGATCATCCGTTCATTCAGGAGCCTGGTCCTGCCCCGTCCTTGCTGACCGAGGACGTGACGCGCCAATCAGCAATCGCCAAGCCCGGAAAGAACAGGAAGAGTGAAGCCAAGAAGGTGCTGAGCGAGGCGACCACAAACTTCTCGCCTTCCAAGGAAGGAACGAGCACCGAGGATTCCGGGAACCCGGAGGACGATGAGCCCTGGGGTCAGGAACTGGTCGGCAAGACGCTCTCGCAGTACCGGATCGAGTCGCTCCTAGGGCGGGGGTCGATGGCCCGCGTCTTCAAGGCCATCCACCTGGGTCTGGATCGCGTCTGCGCCCTCAAGATCATGAATCCCCGGCTGGTCTCCGGTCATCGAGTCAACCGCGATCAGTTCTGGGCGGAGGCGCGGGCCGCCGCGAACCTGATTCACCCCCACGTGGTCACAATCCACAACCTGGGCAGCGATCAAGGTTACGATTTCATCGAGATGGAATACGTCGCCGGCGCGGTCAGCTTGCGTGATTGTTTGATCCACCGCGGTCCGTTTCAGCCTCTCCTGGCGGCAAGGCTGGTTCGCCAGGTTGCCTTGGCCCTCCACGAAGCGCATGGCAGCGGACTGATTCACCGCGACGTCAAGCCCGCCAACGTCCTCTTGACCCCCTCCGGATCTGCCAAGCTGGCGGACTTCGGACTGGCCCAGCGGCTCTTGGGTCTGACCTCACGCCGACTTGCCGGAACCCCCTCCTTCATGGCGCCGGAGCTTTTCAAGGGGGCGCCGGCGAGTCCTCAATCAGATCTGTACGCCGTGGGGGTCATGCTCTATTACCTTGTCTCCGGCTTACTGCCGTTTTCCGCCCCCACCATCAAGGCCCTGATCCGCCTGCACCAGACCCAGGCGGTTCCCGACCTCGGGGCAAGTGGGCGGGCGATTCCGGAAGGTCTAAGCGCAATCATCCTGCGCTGTCTGGCCAAATCACCGGGCAACCGCTTTGCCTCGGCGCGGGAACTGGCCGACCACCTGAGGCTGGAAGTTCACCGCCTGCACGACACCGAGAGCCTGGTCCGGGAGAGTGTCCGGGGACTGGACTGCTTTGTCCAGGGGGCCCGGGAGAGCTTTCGGATCCTCTTGCCCCAGCAGCACGGAGAGCGGCTGCAGGAAGTTTTCATCGAGGTGAACGACGGCCAGGACGACGAGCGGTACCTCTCAGTCTTCTCGGTCTGCGGTCCCGCCGACCCCAGCCACCACGCCGCCGCGCTGGCGATGAACGCGCGGCTGACCTATGGCAGCATCTCGATCCGTCATGTCCTGGGCGCGCCCATGTTCGTGATGACGCGGACCTTCCCCCGCAATCGCGTTCGCCACGGCGATCTCCGCGCGGCGATCCTGGAGATCGCCCGCCGCTCCGACCAGATCGAGCAGCAGCTCACGCGGCTCGATGTTTATTGAGCGGCTCCGCGGGCTCTGGCGACCTCGGGCGATGTTCCTGCCGAGCCCGGGGCATTTGGTCCGCGCGGCGGACCCTACGAGACTCGTGAGCGCGAGGCTCCTGCCGAGCCCGTGACTCTCAGGCCGCCTGCTTCTTCGCGGCAACCAGCTCGGCAATCTGGTGGATCGAATCGAGGTGCTCCACTCCGGCCTCGTGGGCCTCCACGGTGATTCCGAAGTGTTCCTCCAGGTACACGACCAGCTTGAGGGTCGTGATGGAATCCAGTATCCCGCCGGTGATCAATGGCGTCCGGTCCGTCAACTCGTCGGGATCCTCGCCCGGCAGGAACTCATTGAGGATGTAACGATGCACGGCTTTTGCAATATCTTCCATGATCACCTCAGCCAAGGTGTTCCGGGAAAGGTGGTGGCCGGATCCGTCTCACCGGCCGCAGCAAGGTAACCATCGGAAATCCTTCGGTCAATCTCGAGATTTCCTTGAGAAGCGCGTCGTAATTTGCCGATTAGGTGGAATGGTGCTGGCCGGTGGGTCCGTTTCGGGGCCGAGATCGATTTGGCGGATGAGTTGGCGGCCGCACCCATCACGAATTTCCAAGGGGCCAGGCCCATGATCGCAAGGATGCTCACAGCCCCTTGTCAAGGTCGGCGCATCGTCCTTACCTGGCTGCTCCTTGGCCTGATTTCCGGCTGCGCCGGGACCGGTCAAAAACACGAGGCGCGGCACATTCCCGATCGTGGGTTCATTGACCCCGATCAGGCGCGCGAGCTAGACAAGACCACGATGCCCCGCTACGTCGTCGAGCCGCCCGACGAGCTGGACGTGATGATCAAGCCCGCGCCCCCCGACTGGAACCTGAACAACGTGACCGTGCAGCAGGACGGGGTGATCGACCTCGGCTTTCTCGGCGACGTCTATGTCGTCGGCCTGACCCTGGAACAGATCGAGCAGCGGATCGCCCAGCAACTCACCCAGATTGCCAACCAGAAAGGCCAGAAACTCGAAGAGCCGTACCGGGTGTCGGTGCGGCTAGCCAACTCCCAGAGCAAGTTCTACTACGTGATGGGCACCGTGCAGAACCAGGGCCGCTTTCCGATCAAGGGGGGCGACACGGTCCTGGACGCGATCATCCAGGCCGGCCTCAAGTCGAACAGCCTGCCCGAGAAGGCCTTCCTGGTCCGCCCCCACCGTCCCGGCGAGTGCGACCAGGTCTTGAAGATCGACTGGTGCGGCATCCGCGAGCGGGGCGACACCCTCACCAACTATCAGCTCTTTCCCGGCGACCGCGTCATCGTGCCGGGAACCAGACCTCCCAGCCTGATCGCGACACTTCTGGGCCGCTAGTACGCGAAACCAACGCGGGAGTTCCCGACGATCCGGGATCACTCCGCGCCTGTTTGTGATATTGTACATATCTTAATTATTAAAAGATTATTATCCATGATTGGAACTCAGCCATTCCTCTCCGTCTCCCGGGCGCTGGGCCTCGCGATCGACCATCACCGATCGGGCCTTTTGCACGAGGCCGAGGCGATCTACCGGCGGATTCTCGAGGTCGATCCTCACCACGCCGACGCCTGGCACCTGCTCGGAGTCCTCGCGTACCAGGCTGGCCAGCATGGTGCCGGGTTGGAGTGCATACGTCGCGCCCTGGCGTACCGGCCCGACTGGGCCGAGGCCCACTACAACCTGGGAATCGCCAGGGAACACCAGGGGAGGCTCGACGACGCCGAAACCTGCTATCGCCGGGCTCTCCAGTCGCGGCCGGATTACCCCGAGGCAAACTACAACTTGGGCGGTGTGCTCAAGGGCCAAGGGAAGCTCGACGAGGCCGCGGTTTGCTACAGCCGGGTGGTGGAATCGCGGCCCGATCATGCTCCGGCAGCTTACAACCTCGGGCGGATCTGGCAGGCCCAGGGAAAGCTCGAGCACGCCGCGGCGGCCTACGAGCGAGCCCTCGAGCTGAATCCCAGCTTCATCGAGGCGCTCAACGACCTGGGCAACGTGTTCAAGCTCCAGGGGAAGCTGGACCAGGCCGAGGCCTGTTATCGTCGGGCGCTCGCGTGGAAGCCGGACTACGCCCTGGCCCACTACAACCTCGGGCTTGCCTGCCAGGATCAGGGCAAGCTCGACGACGCCGTCGCGTCGTATCAGCGAGCGCTCGAGCTAAGCACCCGGCCTGGGTTACTTGTAGGGTCCGCTGTGCGGACCGATCCGCAGCCGAGGCCCACGGTCCGCACGGCGGACCCTACGAGTGAGATACAAGAGGCGAAGGAATCCGTGGCCTTGTGCTTGGAACCCGGCTCTGCCGAAATCCACAACTGCCTGGCTAGCGCGCTGAAGCTGCAAGGGAAGCTCGAGGCAGCCGCGGCGTCTTATCGGCAGGCGATCCAACTGAGGCCGGACTACGCCGCCGCGCATTGCAACCTGGGAGTCGTTTACCAGGAACTGGGCCAGTTCGACCAGGCTGTCGCGTGTTGTGAGCACGCGCTGGAGTTGCAGCCCGATTACGCCACGGCCCACTACAACCTGGCAACCTTGTGGAAGGACCAGGGGAAGCTGGCCGAAGCCGAAGCAGGTTACCGGCGAGCCCTGCAATCGCAGCCTGATTACGTCCTGGCACATTACAATCTGGGGATTGTTTGCCAGAGTCTGGGCAAGCTCGACGAGGCAATCGCGTGTTATCAGCAAGCGCTGCAACAGCAACCTGATTTGCCCGAGGCGCACAACAATCTGGGTACTGTCTACCACGAACTGGGCCAGCTCGACGCGGCGCGGGCCTGTTATCAGCGAGCGCTGGAATTGCGGTCGGACGACGCCCTGGCCCAGAACAACCTGGGCAACGTGCTCAAGGATCAGGGCCAGCTCGACGACGCTGAGGCGTACTACCGGCGGGCACTCGAGCGGCAACCTGGCTTCTCCGGTCTGCACAGCAACCTCCTCTTGACGCATCAATACCGCTTCGGCGCGACCCTGGCGGAGCTTGCCGCCTTGCATGCCGAGTTCGACCGGCTGCACGCCGCACCGCTGGGAATCGCTCCGTCGTTCGAAGATCACGATCGCAATCCCCATCGTCCGCTTCGATTGGGATTCGTCTCGGCCGATCTCGGTCGTCACCCGGTGGGGGCGTTCCTGATCCGCGTGCTGGAGAACCTGGACCGGGGCAGTTGCGAGACGGTCTGCTACTCCGATCGGCTGCTCAAGGACGAGCTGACGGAGCGCTTCCAATCGGCCGCGACCTGCTGGCGCGACGTCAACGCCCTGAGCGATCAGCGGCTGACCGAGCAGATCGTGCGCGACCGGATCGATATTCTCTTTGACCTGGCGGGACACACGGCGCACAACCGCCTTCTGGTCTTTGCCCGCAAGCCGGCGCCCATCCAGGTGACCTGGGCAGGCTACGTGGGCACGACCGGACTGAAGACGATGGACTATATCCTGGCCGACCGGCATCAGATTCCCCCTGGCGCCGAGGCCCATTACTCTGAGAAAGTCCTGCGCATGCCCGACGGATACGTGACCTACGATCCGCCAGCCTATGCGCCTCCGGTTTCGCCCTTGCCGGCCCTGACGCAAGGGCATGTGGTGTTTGGCAGCTTCAACAATCGGGCGAAGATCGACTTTCGGACGGTCCAGCTCTGGGCGACGATCCTGGACCAGGTGCCGAACTCGCGGCTGGTGCTGAAGTCCAAGGGGATGAGCGACAGGTCCAACGTGATGGGTTTGCTCGAGCAATTTGCCAGACACAACATCAAGGCGGAGCGGCTGGAGTTGCTCGACCGGTCGCCCCATCCGCACCTGCTGGCGGAGTATGGCCGCATCGACCTGGCGCTCGATCCACTGCCTTACAACGGCGGTCTGACGACCTGCGAGGCATTGTGGATGGGCGTCCCGGTGCTGACCTGCCCGGGCGAGACATTCGCGAGCCGTCATTCGTTGAGCCATCTCTCGACCGCGGGCCTCAAGGAAACGATCGCCAGGACGCCGGAGGAGTACGTCGAGCTGGCGGCATCCCTGGCCGGCGACCCGCCGCGCCTGGCCGCCTTGCGAACCGGCCTGCGCGAGCGGATGGCCGCATCACCCCTCTGCGACGGCCCACGCTTCGCCGCGAACCTGATGCAGCTCCTTCGTCGGACGTGGCAGGAATGGTGTGGGGAGGGCGGCAGCGCGGGATCGCGGTCGGCTTCATGACGCCCTGTCTCCGTCCAGACAACCTCGGGCGACCGTGGCATGGTACTGGTGAATCCAGAAGAAATGAGGAGACCATGCGGATCATGTCGTTGCCGGATTCGACTGCGGGCGGGAAGAACCCAACCGCTTTCTCGTCCGGTTCGCCCTGGTCAAGCAACAAGCCGGTGCCGCGCAAACCTATGTCGCCGTGTCGGGGCAATCGGTCCTGGGCTACCACTCGCTCGCGGTCGGTGAGGTCGCCTATGATAAGGTGCCATCTCGGCTGAGCAAGGATATCCGGCGCGCCGCGGGGTCGGCCGGGACGGGTAGGCTCGATACTCGGCCGGATTTCAGCGAGTACTGCTTGAACTCCGCTTCCGTCAACCGCGGGCGACTGCCCGCGATGACGTCCTCGCCCGCGCGGCCGCTCAGATCGGCGTCGTCGCGCATCACCATGGCGACGGCAAAAACACCGGGTCTTGGAAGGGTGCAGGCGCGGCCCGATCGAGACTGCTCTAGCGCGTCGCGGATGACGGCGTCCTCGGACGGGTAGCGCCCCGCGCGGACCTCCTCATACACATACTCCTCCAGTTCGGCGGGCAAATGAATCGTCATGATAATATCTCCCTCAAACACCGCTCACAGTCCTTGATGCGGTCCGACCACCAGTTCGCGGACAGCCGCGCCGGATCGGTAAGGAGAGCATGGTGCCGGGCGGCAAGCTGGTAGGCCGTCCTGGCCCGGATCGCGAAGGCGGCGGCGATCAGCGAGATCAGCGTGGTGAGGAGAAGGAATTCGCGGAGTCGAATACGGAGCGTGAGTGGGCACGCGTCGCCGTTCATTTCGCGAACACGCCTGATTGATTGATATCCAGCGTGGAATGAAGCAGGTCACCCTTGCGACTGACCTTGCCTCATTGAACAATCTGGGTTAAATACCGCTCGAGCCCCAAGATAAGCAGGCGAAGCACCCGGCCAGGATTTCTTGTAGGGCCCGCTGTGCGGACCGATTTCCAGCCGACGCCCACGGTTC
>JBMFUH010000201.1:0-9232 GCA_049966735.1 Isosphaeraceae bacterium | reverse complement strand
GGCGATGCTGGCCTGAGCTGGTGGTCGGCCTGCTGGCCGGTCTCATCTTCCTGGGCTCGCTCGGCACGCTGGAGCTCTGGGGCAAGCGGGAACAGCGGGCCTCGGCCGAGGCGCTGGACACGGTCGAGAACGGTCACTGGCTGGTGGCCAACATCCAGGGCCGGCCCCGGCTGGAGAAGCCGCCGCTGCCCCGCTGGGTCGCGGCCGCGCTCATGACCCTGACGGGCCGGCGCGACGAGTGGATTGTCCGCTTGCCGGCCGCCCTCTCGGGGCTGGCCACCGTGGCGCTCATCCATGCCCTGGGCCGCGAGATGGGCGGACGGAAGCTGGGCCTGACCGCCGCCATTATCCTCTGCACCACCGGCCTGTTCGTCTCGGAGCTGCGCCAGGCGGGCAACGACGGACCGCTTGGTCTGTGCACGACGCTGGCCCTTTACGCGGCCTGGCGGCGGATCGGGGCGGGTGGGCACTGGGCAGGGGGCAGCGAATGCGGGTGGGCAATGGGCAGTGGGCAGTGGGCAGCGAATGCGAAATGCGAAATGCGGCATGCGAAAATCCAAGATCGAAAATCCCAGATCCGCATCCTGCATTTGCCATTCCGCATTCCGCATTTGCCATTCCGCGTCCCGCATTCCGCATTTACCTTTCCCCTCGCCTTGGGCCTGGGGTTTCTCTGCAAGGGGCCGATCATCCTCCTGCTGGTCGGCGTGACGGTCGTCCCCTATCTGGTGTCCCGGCGCGTCGGGGTCTGGGCGGGGCTGCGCCAGCTTGTCGATCCCTTGGGTCTGGCTCTGTTCTTGGGGTTGTCCCTGGCCTGGCCCGTTCTGGTGGTGGATCGCGATCCCCAGGCGTTCGGGGTCTGGATCACCGAGATGGGGCAGAAGACGGGCGTCCTGCCGATCGGGCATCAGTATCGCGAGGGGCTGGGACTGGACCTTCTTGTCCTGGCCCTCCCCTGGCCGGTGCTCGCCACGGCCGGCGTCGTGCTGCCCCTCTTGCCCAACCGGGGAATCAGGCTGCCCTGGCGGCCGGGGGCGGTGCTGTTTACCTGGTGGTGGTCGATCGGCAACCTGGCGATGCTCAGCTTCTGGGCCGTTGCCAAGCCCAACTACTATGTGCCCTGCTTGCCGGGACTGGCCCTGCTGGCCGCGTTCTCTTGGCTCCGCCTCTGCCGGGTGGCCCGGGAGCCGTTGGTGTCGAGACCGCGCAGGCTGGCCCGGGGGCTGCTGCTGCTTCAGTGCTTGATTCTCCTGGCTTGTGGGATCGGTGCACCCATCGTGAGCGGGAGCTTCCTGAGCGCCCCGCCCGACGGCTGGCTCTTCCTTATTATGGTGCTGGCGGTCTGCGGCGTCGCCCTGGGGATCTGGATCTGGCTGCGTGGAAATGACGTGCTGGCACTCTTGCCGTTCGCCGCGGCCTGCGCGTTTGGGGTCGTGATCGGCTACGGGGCGGTCGCTCCGGTGGACAACCCCGTGCGAGGGCACCGGCGGCTTGCCCGGCAGCTCGAAGAGCGCATCCCCTCGACCGCCTCGACCGTGCGCTTCTTCCACGAGATTGACGAGGGGCTCTGGTTCTACCTTCGTGGACATCGCCTGGTCCCCGTGCCCGGCAGCCAGCCTCAGTACAGCAACAGTTACGACAGGCTCGACAGCCTCCTGAGCGACGGTAGGGTGCGCAACGACCCCGAAGATCCGTCCCTCAGACCCAAGCACCTGACGCAGGCTCTGCTCGACTGGGTCCGCGGCGAGGGCCGGGACGAACCCTACCTGCTGCTGCGCACGTCGGTGTACCAGCGCGTGGCCCAGCATCTGGAGGGCCTGGTGACGCCGATCTTCCAGGAATCCGGGACGACCCGCAACGGGTTGGTTTTGCTGCGCGTTCGTCCTTAGTCATTGGTCCTGAGTCATTGGTCATTGGTCCTGAGTCATTCGTTCCGACTGAACGTCCAAGGACTCATTACAGCGAGGCGCAGCCGAGCGAAATGACCAATGACAGCGAGCGAAGCGAGTGTGCGGCCTGCGGAAACCTGCACGGTCGAGCAGACTTCGCGACACGAGAAGTAGGTTTCTGCGGGTTGCGCCGCCAAACCATTTTATGCATTCCACCTGTTTTCCCGAATCGGGACGACCGTCAAGATCTTGGCCATAAAGTGTTGGTACAAAAGGTGAAGCGTATTCAAGGCAGGGCGTTTTGCTGTCGATACAACCACTGGCTCGCCGTGGAGAACCCAGGGCGAGAACTCGGGAGCACCAAATTTGGTGGTATCGGCGGAAGGGGAGACCTCTGCGAATGCCAGATGGCAGATGGCAAATGGCAAATGCCAGATGGCAAATGGCAAATGCCAGATGGCAAATGGCAAATGCCGGATGGTGGAATTCAATTCCGAATTGCGAATTGAGAGCATTCCGCATTTCGCATTCGGCATTTGCAGAGGTCTCGGGTCCCGGGAAGACCCGCACCGGAAGATCGATGCCATGTACGTTACGACAAGTGACAGGGTCAAGCGACACGGCCGGCCGGAATCGCCACCCTCGAATTCACGTTAGCCAAGGAGAGTATTCTCCCATGTTGAAGCCCTTGACGCTCAGCCTCAGCCTTGCCGTCGCTCTTGGGTTAAGCAGCGTGAGCATGGCGGGCTCAAATGATGGTTGTACGACTTGCGGTTTGGCATCGCCCCAGGGCGGCCCGATCGCCACCGCCCAGGCGCCTTGTGGCCCTACTTGCGAGACGGGCTGTGCGAAGCCGAGGCACAGTCTTCTCTGCGGACTGGGCAATCGCTTGAACGGGATGCGCGGCAGGCTCAAGTGCGCGCTTCATCCTCCCGTCACCTATGAGTGGGTTCTGAAGAAGAAGCGGCTCTGGGGTCACGGCGGTTGCAATGGTGGCGCCGGTAGCTGCGACACTTGCGGTGCTGGCGGAGTTTATCCGACCGGTCAGGTTGTTCCGTCGGGCCAAGGCGCTTATGCGGCTCCCCAGGGGGCTCCCGTTTTCGGCGCTGGCCAGCACGCGTTCAACACGATGAGTCCTTCTCCGACGATCGCCTCGGTTCCTGCCGAGATGAGCCCGGCGGTCGCGGGCGAGGAAGCTCCTCCGGCTCCGGAAGTCAACCAGAGTGGTCTGCTCCTGCCGACCCCCTCGGGGAACTGAGCCCGGGGATACCGTCACCTGCTATACTGATCCTCGCAAGGCCCTTGCTTTGCGAGGATCTTTGCATTTGGTGTTTGGTGTTTCGTTTTTGGTGTCTTGTGTCTTGCCGTGGTGCGCCGTACCAAACACCAAACACCAGATTGACAATCGCCGCCGATTGTGGATAACTCTGGTGCCACGGCGAGCGCCGGCTCATTCACCCATGGAGGGGGACGGCCGGTCGAACGGGCGAGCAGGCGGTCTCGCTCACGGATCTCACCTCTGTCATGCACGATTCAACCTGATCCGCTCACTGAGGCACCCGGAAAGCCGCCGCGCCGGGAGTAGAACGGAATGAATTCCGTTGTACGCGAGACACCCGGAAAGCCGCCGCGGTTTGCCGGGATCGTGCACCGGCCCTGGTCGTGGGCGGGCATCCTCCAGGAGGGTTGATGCGGAGCTTCACCTGGTTGTCTTCCGGTTCGGCCCTGGGCCGCTTCCAGACCTGGCTGGAGCCGCTCCGCCAGCGGTTGCTGGCAGTGCGTCCCATCGTGCGCTGGTTGCTCGCGGCCGGAACGATCGCGGCCGTGGCCTATCTCGGCTTCCTGGGAGCAAGGGCGCTGTCGCCGACGTCGGCGAGCGTTTACCTTGGTTCGGGACGCAGCTACTCCTGGGACGACCTGAAGAAGATCGGTCGAGCGCTGGGCAGCAAGAGCGTGGTGTATCAGGTTGACGAAGAGCGCAGGGTCTCGGTCGACGAAGACCAGCGGGAGCAGGCGGAAGCGGCGATCGCCAAGCTCGACCTGGGTTCGAAGCCGCCGGGGGAGATCGCCGATCAATCGTTCGTTTCCAACATGTTGGAGTCTCCTGGCGAGCGCGAGATTCGCCTGCACCGGGAAAAAGAGCAGATCGCCGAGTCGATGATCGGCGACCTTCCGGGGATCGTGGGGTGCTTTGTCCGGCTCGACCAGCCCAAGCCGAGCCTTGGCCTGCAGCCGGCTGCCAAGCCCTCGGCCTTCGTTCGCGTGGAAACCGAGCAAGACCGCCAGCTTCCCTTCAAAACTGTGCAGTCGATCACGACGATCCTGCATGGTTACGAAGCAGGCCTTTCGCCCGAGGCGATCACGGTGGTGGATCGGAAAGGATACAAATACCTGGATGCCGGCAACCCCGCGCTGGGCGTCCTGACGCACAACAAGGCGCGCGAGGAAGAACTGGGCCAGGAGATTCTCGATCAGCTCGAATGGATCAGGGGAGTGCGGGTCTCGGTGCAGTTGGCGGGTGCCCCTGCTGGTGACGGCCGATCGCCCGCAAGGCCGGCTGAACCGGGTTCAGCACAGACCGCCGGCCCGCAAGCGCGGGGCAGCGGTTCGGCGCCCCAGACGGGCGCTCCGGAGAGTTCGGCGGTCGGCGCGCTGAATAGCCCCCTGGGAGCGGCCGAGGTTGCCACCTCGGCGGGACCGCCAGCTTCGCCCCAGCCGACCACCCGCGAAAGCCCTCCCGAGCGGGGCCGGGTGTGGGTCAAGGTGCCCAGGAGCTATTACTACCAAGTGGCCATGTTGCCGGGTCGCCGCGAACCATCGGCGGAGGAACTACAGAAGCTGCTTGCCAAAACGGAGGAATGGATCAAGAGGGGAGTGGCTCAGGTGGTTCCGCTCTCCGATCCGGCGGCGTGGCCGGTGATGATTGACGTGATCCCCGACGAGATTCCGCCGGGCCCGGCCCCGATCATGCCCGCGCCCACCGACTCCCGGCGTGTGGCCCTGGACTGGGGGATCGCCGGGGCGCTGGGAGCGATGGCGGCCGCGCTGGTTCTCCTGGGAAGCTGGATTCTAACGGTCCGCCGGCCGGCCAGTGGGACCGAAGCCGCCCCACGAGGCCTGCGCTATCACTCGGGATCTTCCGTGACTCGTGGACCGTCGGAGCGCGTGCGTGAGTTCGTGCGCCGCAATCCTGACTCGGCGATCTGTGTGCTGGAGCGGTGGACCAGCCAGGGAGGGACCTCATCATGACCGCGTCCTCATCCGTGAGAAGCCGGAGCGGGGATCTCGACGGCGTGGAGAACCGGGAGAGCAACCCCGACGGGTTCGCCCCCTCGAACAGCGTCTCCGTGGCCCAGCTTCCACCCCTGCGTAAGGCGGCGATCGTGCTGGTGAGCCTGGAGCAATCGCTGACCTCGCAACTGCTGGCGAACCTTGATCGTGCGGCCGTCGAGGCGGTGACCATGGAGATTGCCCGCCTGGAGCGGATCGACCCCGCCGAGCAAGCGGCCGTGCTCGACGAGTTTCTGGGGCTGGGACTGCGGCGGGTCTGCTTCGTCTTCGACGACCTGGTGCGGATGAGCGATCGCGACATTCGCAAGGCTTACAAGCACGAGGCCATGGGCACCTGGGCGTTGGCGATCGCCGGCGCGGCGGCGCCGGTCCGGGCCAAGATTCTCGGCTCTCTGGAACCAGCCTCCGCCTCGGCGCTGCGGCGGTTCCTCGAAGGCATGGGGCCATTCCGGCTCTCCGACGCCGAGGCCGCCCAGGCCGAGATCGCCGAGTGGTTTCGCCGGCTGCACGATCGCGGCTCGGTCAGTCTGCCCGACCCCAGCGGCCGCGATGAGGTCCTCGTCTAACCACCAAACGAGTCGCCCCCGACGGAAGGCGGGAGATGATCCATGGTTGAACAACGCTGCAAATTGGCGATTCTCAGGCGGGACTGCACGCTCGGTTCTGTCGTTGTGCTCGCCTTGGTCCTGGCCGGAAGGACGGCGCCGGGCCAGGAAGCCGACCCTGCGCCGATCCGCGTTCCGCCGCCCTCCAGCCAACCCGCGCGGGCCGGTGCGGCCGGCGCGTCGGAGCTCGGCCTGGGTCTGCCGCACTCCAGTGGCTGGTGGTTCGGCACGTCGGGCATTGCGCTTGTGCTGGCTGTTTGCGGGACGGTCTGCGCTCTGGCTCGCAGGTATCGTCCCCAGGATTCCCACGGACTCCTCCGCGTGGTCGGCCGGGTGAGCCTCTCGCCCAGGCACTCGATCTTCATGGTCCGCGCGGGCCGGCGCATGCTCCTGGTTGGCACCGGAAACCAGGGAGCGCCCACGCTCCTGGGCGAACTTTACGACGATGACCAACCCGACGGAACAACCGGCCCGGCCGATGGGCTAGGGCAGGAAGCGCGCGACGGACGCCCGGGCGCGACCTCCGGCCTTCGACCCACTCGTGGACTGGACGTCCTTCTGGGAGACGAGGAATGAGCCCCGCGCGGCGGAATCTCCATCGGCTCCTCCTGGCCGCGGCAATCTTCCCGGTCGTGCTGCTCGTGGGCAGCGCGGGCCGTGCGGGCGATCTCAGCCCGTCGCACATTCTGCCGAAGGATGCTCCCTCTCAGGCCGCCGGCACCGTCCTCGGAGCTGGTTCCAGTCTTTTTCGCGACAAGGGACCGGAGAAGCCCGCCCCGCCAACCAGCGCAAAGAGACAGCAAGCAAGCTCGAACGACGGGCTCCGCAATGTGCCCACCATCGCCTTTTACGCGCTCATCACGCTGGCGCCGATCGCCCTCATGCTGACGGCGTTCGTGCGGATCAACATCGTTCTGGTGTTGCTCCGGCAGGCCCTGGGCAGCCCGCAGGTTCCCGGCAACCAGGTGCTGTTCGTGCTGGCGCTCTTGCTCACGGCGCTTGTGATGTGGCCGATCGGCGAGCGTGTCGTCGCGCGGTCGATCTTGCCGTACACCTCGGGGCAGGCAAGCCCCGCGCAGGCCTGGAAGGCGGGCTCGGAGCCGATCAAGAAATTCATGGTCGACCAGATCATCCGGACGCGGCATCAGGACTACCTGTGGACGATGTACCGCTATGCGGTGCCGCGCTCCGCCGGCCAGCCTGATCCTCAGTTCGGCCACGAGTTTCCGCTCCGGGTCGTGGCGCCCGCGTTTCTGCTCTCCGAGCTGACGACGGCGCTCTGGATCGGCTTTCTGCTCTATCTCCCGTTCCTGGTGATCGATCTTGTGGTCTCCGCGGTGCTGGCGGCGATGGGCCTGTACATGTTGCCGCCCACGCTGGTGGCGATGCCCATCAAGCTGATCGTCTTCGTCCTGGCCGACGGCTGGCTGCTGGTGCCATCGATGCTTCTGTCAACCTTCGCCGTTGGTGGCGGCTAAGAGCGGGAAAGGAAGGCAATCGTGGACCTGACACATGTGATTGACTGGTCGCGTGAAGCCCTCCGGATGGCGTTGCTCCTGGGTGGGCCGCTCCTGGCGGCGGCCTTGCTGGTGGGACTGGTGGTCAATGTCCTGCAAACCCTCACGCAACTGCACGAGCCAGTCGTGGGGCTGGTACCGCGGATGGTCGCGGTGCTCCTGGTGCTGCTGGCGATCCTCCCCTGGCTGCTGGGCCACTGGCTCAGCTTCGCGGTGGATCTGATCGGCTCGATTCCCGACTTGCTCTGACGGCAGGCGATCGCCGCGCCTCGTTTCTCGAAGGGCCGGAAGCGGCCAGGCGGGATGATGCCGATGGACCTGACACAGCTTGACCAGTTCTCGATCGCCGCCCACGCGCCGGTCTGGATCGTCGTGCTGGCCAGGACCAGCGGGGTCGTCTTGACCGCGCCTTTGACCGTCCTTCCCGGCATGCACTGGCTGCCGCGGATCTTGCTCTCGCTGGTTTTGGGCGCGGTGCTGATTCCCGTGATCGAGCCCATGATCGGCAGCCTGCCCAGCGGATCGCAACTTGCCTGGCTGGCGCTCCTGGAATTGCTCGTCGGCGGTTTACTGGGGATGTCGGCGGGCTTGATCGTCGCGGGGGCCCGGCAGGCCGGAGACATCGTGGCGGCGCAGGCCGGACTCTCCACGGCCGCGATCCTCGATCCGGAGACGGGCGACGAGCTGACAGCGCTGGGGCATTTCTACGGGCTCATCGCGCTGGCCGTGTTCCTGGCGCTGGATGGTCCGCTGGTCATGGTCGGCGCCCTGGTGCAAAGCTACCGGACCGTGCCGGCGGGGGGATTGGTCCTGAATGAAGCCACGCTCTCCCGAGCCTTCGTCCAGGTCGGCGGCGCGCTGGCCCTGTCGCTCCGAGCAGCCGCTCCGCCCGCGCTGGCGCTGGCACTGGCGGGACTGGTCATGGGCTGGATCGGCCGTCTTGCCCCAGCCGTTCCCATCATGTCGCTCTCGTTGTCCGTGCGGTCGATCGTGGGGATCATGCTGGTCTTCCTCAGCCTGGCGACCCTGGCGGCGACGCTCTCGCGGGCGTGGATCATTTGTCCCTGGGGGTTTTGACGACGGACAGGAATGTCCGTCCTACCTTTGCCATGTCTGAAGACCGAACTCTGCCTCCCTCGAAACGTCGCCGGCAGCTCGCACGCGAGCAGGGGCAGGTTGCGCACAGCCCGGAGCTGACCGCCTCGATCGGCTGGCTGGTCGCGGTGCTGGTCCTGGGATTCTGGGGAGGCGACCTGAGCCAGGGAACCATCAGGCTGACTCGCGAGTCGATGAGCGCGGCGCCCGTGCTGCCGGTCGACACCGCAACGGTTGTGGCGCACGTTCGAGGGCTGATGCAGACGCTCTTTGCTCCGCTGGGAGTTGTTCTGGCCGGATTCGCGGCAGGAGCGACGGCCGCTCACCAGATGCAGGTTCGCGGTCTCTGGGCCCCTGCGCTGATCGCCCCCGACCCTGCCCGGCTCTGGATTGCAGGCCGATCGGGAGGGTTGAACGCCGGGCTGGGGAGCATCCCCTGGGCGCTCCTCAAGGTGATTGTGCTTACCGGAATCTCGCTCTGGCTGATTCGGAGCGAGTGGAGGGAGCTTGAGCGGCTCTCGGAACTGGAGTTTCCGGCCGACGCCGTGGCGATTGGCCACGCCATGCTTCAGCCCGCCCGGACGCTCGCGCTCTGCATGTTGATCCTGGGACTGGCCGACTACACGCTGCGCTACTTCCGGTTCGAGACGACGCTCCAGACGACACGCGAGGAGCAGCGTGAGGACCAGCGAATGATGGAGGGCGATCTGGCCATTCGATCCAGGCGAATACGTCTTGCCAGGGCCTGGCGAGGAGACGCGCCGGAGCTGCTGGCGGGGGCTAGCCTCATCCTGAGCGGGACCGGGGGCCTGACACTGGTGCTGGCCGGCGGTCC
>JBMFUH010000200.1:0-9234 GCA_049966735.1 Isosphaeraceae bacterium | reverse complement strand
AACTGTCATCGTGACACGCCCACCGGGAAATCAGTTTGCTCTGGACTGCCAGTGATTTCACTTAAAAGGGCCATGCTGGTTGCTCAGGGCCCTCGAAAGGCGAGAACGACGTCGGGGAGATGATAATCTCGTCCTTCCCAGGATTTCGAGAACCCGGGGAGCGATTCGTACGAAATTAAGGAGGGAAGTTCCAAACGATTGTCCCCGCGCCGCGGACAGGGAATTGTCGTTCTTTCTTAAGCCTTGCTGCCCGGTTGACTTTAACGCCTTGTCCAACACGGGCTTCACGGCTAAGATGTTTGTAATGGATCAGTGAGACCATCTCGACCCCACCCATCTCAATTCAGGAACAGAACCTCATGCCCCGGCTTGCATTACGTCCGTTGGCCTTGATAGCCGTTCTGGCTCTCATGGCGGTGATCGTGGGCGCTCAGGCGCCGGTGCCGACTCCGGATGACCAGGAAACGGCGAAGTACGTGGTCGATCTGCTGGAGAAGGGGCACATGGCTCGACCGGTAATCGACGACGAAGTCGCCGCCAAGTGGTGCGACAATTTTCTCAAGGACCTGGATCCGCAGAAGTTTTACTTCTTGAAAGCCGACATCGAGGATTTCAAGAAAGAGGCGAGAAGCCTGGACGACCAGATTCGCGAAGGGAACCTCGACTTCTCCCGGCGCGTTTTCGAACGGTTTCTCCAGCGGGCCGACGAGCGCTATCAGACGGTCCAGCAACTGCTCAAGCGGAAGTTTGACTTCACCGTCGACGAGTACCTGGTGGACGACCCGGAGAAGATCGACTATCCGATTGACAAGAAAGAAGCCGACGAGCGGTGGCGGAAGAAGATCAAGCTCGACCTTCTGCAACTGAAGGCCGACAAGACGGCCGAGGCCGAGGCGATTCACAAGCTGACGATCCGCTACAAGGATCGCAACCGGATGTTTCACCAGTTCGACTCGGGAGACCTGCTGGAGGTTTACCTTTCCAGCCTGACCCGGACATTCGATCCCCACTCCTCCTACCTCAAGCCCGAGAATCTTGAGGACATGCTCCAGCAGCAGCTTCACCTCTCGCTGGAGGGGATCGGTGCCAGTCTGCGGTCGGAAGACGGCTATGCGGTTGTCTCGGAGATCGTTCCGGGCATGGCCGCGGACAAGGACGGCCGGCTCCAGCCCGAGGACAAGATCGTTGCCATCCAGAAGGAAAACGGGGAAGAGATCGACCTGGTCGAGAAGAAACTGAGCAACGTTGTCCGGTACATCCGCGGACCTCGGGGCACCAAGGTCCGGCTCGTTGTCCAGCCGGCAGGGTCCAAGGAGCGCAAGGTTTACGAGATCACCCGCGAGCGCATCGACCTCCCGGAACAGCACGCCAAGAGCAAGATCATCGAGACCAAGGCCAACGGCAAGGACCTGAAACTGGGCATCATCAGCTTGCCTGCGTTCTACGGCGACACGATGGCACTCTTGCGCGGCGACCCCAACGCCGTGAGCGCGACCGTGGACTGCCGGAGGCTGCTCAACGAATTCAAGGCCGCCGGCGTGGACTGTGTCATCATGGACCTGCGCGATAACGGCGGCGGATTGCTCGAGGAGGCCAAGACGCTCTCGGGCCTGTTCATCGACACCGGTCCGGTCGTTCAGGTCAAGGAGCTCGTCGGGGTCAAGCATCTGGACGACGACGACGAGGGGACAGCCTGGGACGGACCGTTCGTCTTGCTCATCAACAAGCTCTCCGCCAGCGCTTCGGAGATCTTCGCCGGGGTGATCAAGGATTATGGCCGCGGCCTGATCATCGGCGACGCCAGCACCTTCGGCAAGGGGACCGTTCAGAGCATCATCACGGTTGCCGATCATGCCCGTCGCAAGGCCAAGAACCGGGGAGCCCTCAAGCTTACCATCCAGCAGTTCTTCCGAGCCAACGGCGAGAGCACCCAGATCCACGGAGTCAAGCCGCACGTCCACTTGCCGTCGTTCCGGGATTATGCCGATTTCGGCGAAGGGAAGATGGACAACGCCCTCAAGTTCGAGAGGGTGGCGGAATTGCCGCACGACAACTACAACAAGATCTCGCCCGAGCTCATCGCCCTGCTCAACGACCGCTCGGCCACCAGGCGCAAGGCAGATCCCAAGTTCCAGAAGCAAGCCCAGCGGATCAAGCAATTCCAGGAACGTAAGGCCAGGCACTCCATCGCCCTGAACGAGGCCAAGTTCAAAGCCGAGTACATGCTTGACGACGATGAGGAGCACGCCGCCGAGAAGAAACTGGAGCGGGACAAGAAAAAGAAGAAGTACACCGAGCGTGAGGTCTGGTCGTCTGACTTCTACGACGACGAGGTTCTTCGCATCGTCAGTGATTATCTGACCCTCGGGTCGAAAGTCCTGGCCGCAAACCCGATCAAGGCAGCGGTCAGTCCGTGAGCTGTCGTGGCACCCTGACGGGTTGTTTGCCAGCTCCGTGACATTCGTCTGCATGCAAGGCCGGACCTCACCGTCCGGCCTTGTCATTTCGAAACCGCCGCGCATGACACGGGTGCTCGAAGCGCATTTTTGAGAATTTTCAAATTGCGCACAAACGCACTTTGTAGCGTAAAGCGAACCGGTTCAAGCGGCGTCAAGGGCTGGCCCCGTGAGATTGGAACAGCGCCGAAAAAAAACGGATTGGCAATCCCCTCTGGGTGGCACTACTTGAGAGAAGATGATTTTGAAGAGAGGAGCCGATCGCGATGGCTGGTAGTCGGGCAAAGGGATTGCACCGGAACCTGGAGATGGTCTTTGGCGGTGCGAGCTGTGCCGGTTTGAGCGACGGCCAGTTGCTCGATCGGTTTCTGGCCCGCTGTGACGACACGGGAGAACTCGCGTTTGAGGCCCTGGTGACGCGTCACGGTCCGATGGTCTGCAAGTCTGTCGGCACATCCTCGGCGACGCCCATGAAGCGCACGACGCCTTTCAAGCGGTGTTCCTGATTCTGGCCCGGCGAGCCGGCACGGTCCGCAACCGCGAATCGGTGGGGAGCTGGCTTTACGGAGTGGCTGTGCGAGTGGCTTCCCGGGCCCGGGCTACTCTGTTTCGGCGGCGGGCGAAGGAACGGCTGGAAGCTGACGCGGTTGACCTCCCGGTGCGGGCCGAAGCCGCGAGAAGAGCACCTGAAAGCGGTTGGGATAACCAGGCCGAGGTCATCCACCAGGAAATTGGCCGGTTGGCGGAAAAATACCGGATGCCGGTGGTTCTCTGCTATCTGGAGGGCCTGACTCACGACGAGGCCGCGGCGCAACTCAACTGGCCGGTGGGGACGGTTCGGAACCGGCTGGCCCGGGCCCGAGACCAGCTCCGGCACCGCCTGATCCGGCGGGGTGTGACCGTCCCGGCCGTTGTCGGTCCCCTGGCCGGCTGGCTGGCGACCGAAGCCGGCGCGACCGTGGGACAAGCCGCGACAGCTTCCGCCTCCTTCATGGCCGTCGTACCCGCCGATTGGCTGGGTCCCACGGTGCGGATGGCCTCCCAGTTCGCCGCCAGTCGAGGAATGACCGCCGGGACGGTCTCGGTGGTATCACTGGCCTTGAGCCAAGGAGTCTTGAGAACGATGGTGCTCGAAAAACTGATGTTCGCCGCGTGGGCGTTGCTCCCGGCCGGAGCTCTGGCCGTCGGTGCCGGGGTGATGCTCGAGCAAGGGCCAGGTCCCAAGGATCAACCCAAGGCTGTGGCCCCGGCCGCCCCCAGCCAGGCCAAAAAACCACCAGCCGCCAAGCTGCGGGCGCCAAAACCGGAACCCGGTCCGCGTGATCCCTTGCCCAAGCAATTGCTCGATGCCGCGCGCCAGCGATGGGAGGGCCAGCGGGCCTACTACGAGGAAGGGCGAATCACGATCGACCGGTTCATCAGGGCGAGCGAGAAACTCATGGAAGCCGAACGAGTGGTCGCGACGACGGACGCGGAACGGTTGGCCGCGACGCAAAGGCACGTCGAGCGGATGAAGGAACTCGCGGCGCGAGAGAAGGCCGAGTTCGATGTAGGGAAAGGTACGAGAGCCGATTTGGCTGAAGCCACCTTGGCTCGAGTCGAGGCGGAGATCCTGCTCAAGAAGGCTCGGGAGACCCCCACGACCGGCGACCTCGGCGCGCTGGAGCGCCGGCTGAGTATCGTCGAACGGAAGCTCGATCAGCTCCTGAACGAAGCGCGGGGGAAAAAGTCGCGGTGAAATCTCGGGGCCGGTGCGCACGGTCCGCACAGCGGACCCTACAAGTAACTGGTCCACTATTGGGAGATAGATGATGCTAGCGGGGTGTGATCCGCGCGGCGATGTCCTCGGTGTAATCCGGTGAGCTGAGTATCACAGGTTTGGCTGCCTGGCCTGCCGCATCAATGCCCTCTTCCCGGAGCGTTCTACCGTCTCGCGGGTCCATCCACCGGACGCGATAGCCTCGCGCGGGCAGCTTGAGCGTGAGACGCACGTGCGGCCCCTTTGCCAGGTAGATCGCATAAGCCCCGCTCCGCCGGTCGGCCATGGCCTGGACCTCGCCACCCAGTTCCCGGGGCTCGACCTTGGCGATGAACGCCTTCGTGGGCTGAAGGTGCACGAGATCAAAGCCTTCGACAAATCGCTTGAGGAACCCCAGTTGCTGGCGTAGCGCTGGTCCGCCGCCGCCGGGAGTGGGGTCCTTGACGGTCACGCCGCCATTCTCGTGGTCAGCCGTGAATGAATAATCAAGATTGCTGAAGACGGCTCCGCCAGCCAGCAAGAACTCCCAGGCCTGGCGGCGGTAGACACGATCGCCGGTGCCCTTGAAGCCGGTCTCATCGAAGGCGATCGGCTTGCCAAGCGCGGCGTTCAACGCGACGGCGTCGGGTGGCGAGGCGTAGTGAAAGTTGAAGATCGACACGGCCGGGTGCGGATTCTTGACCTCGGCCTTGCCGTTGGCGATGTTCTGGGCGATCAGGTGCTTCTGGGGCAGGCCGCGCTCGACGGCGACGATCTCATCGGCAATCCGGCGCTGCCAGTCCAGCGCCACGCCGCCGAAGTAGGGCTCGTTGCAGATCTCGAAATAGACGTTGTCAAACGTGTTCAGCTCGGTCACGGCCTTGCGGATGAAGGCGAGCTGCCGCTTGAGCAGCTCGGGGTGCTTGAGATTGAAGACCTCGGTCCGAGGAATGCGGCCGATGCCGTTGACATTGTTCCTGGCGTTCATCGGGTTGATATTCCAGAGTCCTTCCTCGTACAGCGGGCAGAACAGGACATACTCCACGACGATGCCGCGGCGGCCTGCCTCGGTGACGAACTCGCGGAGCCTTCGGAAATAGGCATCATCAAACCGGTCGAGGTTGAACTTGCCCTTGTGCTGAGCCCAGGGACAGCAATAACGTCCCTCCCTCGGCGCCAGCGTGTTCCCGTGGATCTTGAATGACCCCGGAACCTCGCGGTACGTACCCGAGAAGGTCCGAGTCAGGTTGAATCCGCACCGCTTCAGCTCGTCGAGATAAGGACGAAAATCAAAGTCCAGGTTGAGCACAGCGCCGTAGTGTTCGCCCGAGGTGAGAAGCACCGCCGGCTTGCCCCGGAACTGGAAGTAATGAGGGTTGTCAGGGTGAAGCTTGACCGGTTCGGCGGCAGCCGATGACATGGCCGCCAGCAGCAAAGAAGCGACAAGCATGAAACGATCTCCCAGGAATGGCGGGTTGCACTTACCGTCAAGGCGCGGACGCTGGGCCCTGGATCGATCTCACGTAAGCCATCAAATCGGCGAGATCCTGCGGCGTTAGCCCCTTTTCCAGCCCTTCGGGCATGAGCGACAGACCGGTTGAGCGGACGGCCTCGATCTCCGGACGGGGGATCACGTCGGTCACGCCCTGGGCTCGTTTCAAAGTCAGCGCCGTGGCCGACTCGGCAGCGATGATTCCCGAGATCGTCCGTCCGTCGGTCGTCGCCACGTTGTAGTTGACGAAGTTGGCCGCGACCTCGCGGTTGGGATCAAGAATATGCAGGAGCAAATCTTCGGGTGTTCGTCCGGCCACCGTTGCCAGGTCGGGGCCGACCTCGATTCCCTCGCCCCGGACGCGATGACACGTGGCGCAGGTCTTCTGGAAGACAGCGCGCCCCCGCTCCACGCGGCCATTCAGAGCGATCGCCGCGCGATAGGCTTCAAAAATCGCCTTACGATCACGCGAGGCGGCGGGCTCCGCACCCAGAATCTTCCGTGCTCGGCCGCGAATCCGAGTGTCCCTGTGCTCACGCAACCGCCGCAATCGGTCGGGGTCGATCTCGCTGGCCGTCAGGGTCTTGGCCTCCAGCGCGTCGAGTAGAGACTTGAGCCGATCTCGGCGGCGGAAAAGCAGCTCGGCCGCCTCACGACGCACGGCCGGGCTGAGCGACTTCCACTGTCCCACCACCAGCCGACCGACCGAGGGATCGTTCTGCTCGTCCAGCGCCCGGAGGGCCGCGATCTGGACGGCTTCCGGCTGGCGAGCGTCCAGCAAGCCTGGTAACACCGCGAGCGCTGGCTTCCCGCCCCTTGTTCCCAGGAGGGCAATGGCTGGCAGCCGGCGATCGGGGGAGGCGTCGGATTCGGCGATCGTTCTGGCCCGGACCGCGAGCGTGCTCATCAGCTTTGCCTCGTCTTCACCCAGGAGCCTGGCCAGTGAGGTCCCCGACCATCGCGTGCCCTGGTCCAAGGCGACCACGACGCGGATCGCCAGGTCGGGATCGCGCCCCGATTCGGTGAACTGTGCGATCATCCGCTTGAGCTGGGCCGGATCGCGCCCGGCGCCGATCAAGGCGGCCATCTCCTCCAGCCAGGCTTTCCCCGAATCCGTGTCGAGAAAGCCCTGCTTTTTTGCCAGGACCTCGAGCAGCTTCGGCCCCTGCTTGCCAATCGAGCTGAGGACGGCGATACGCGTCCAGCGGTCGTCCGGGGCCTGCGCGGCGATCCTGGCGAGTGCCTGAGCTGTTCGGGGATCGTCGCCGGTCTCTCCGAGCGAAAGCGCGGTCTGGAACCGGACAAACGGGTCGGAATCGTCAGCCAGGGCAAGGAGGGCCGCGAACAGCCTCGGATCGTGGGCAATTCTGGGCTCGGCCAGGCGGGCGGACTGCTCGCGAACGCGCGATTCAGGATCGTTCAGGCCGAGGATCAGCTCAGCGGCGTCCAGCGAACCCAGTGCGTCGAGCGTCCAGAGGGCATGCAGACGCGCCAGGGCGTTGGGCCGCCTGACAGCCAGCTCTCGGAGCAGGGCAGCGGACGACGCGTCCCCGCGCTCCAGGAGCAACCGCTGGGCAGTCTCGCGCCACCAGGCGTCGGGATCGGCCAGCAGATTGACCAGCTCGGCGGATGTGGCCTTCGTCAGATGAGGCCGGCGATGGGATCGCTTTGCCGGACTTTCATGAACCAGCTCGTAAAGTCGCCCCCGGTCCCTGCCGCTGGTCAGGTCGAGGTGTTTCTTGATGGGCTCGGGGATCGACTCGGGATGCTCGATGGTCTCGCGGTACATGTCCAGGATCAAGAGCGTGCCCTGGGGCGTGTTGGCGAAGTTGACCGGTCGGAACCAGTTGTCGGTCGAGGCCAGGAACTCGACGTTGCGATCGGCTCGTGTGGCGAGATAGGTCGCGCCCTGGACCGAGAGCCGCTTGCGATGCACGAGGTTGCCGCCGACGTCGCCCACGAAGGCGTTGCCGCGATACGCCGCGGGATAGGCCGAGCCTCGGTAGATCGTGAGGCCGGTGGCCGACGTGAAGAAGCCGGTTGCAAACAGCTCGGTGGAGGGCAGCCGCTTTCTCAACACGGGATCGGCGGCGCGCTGGCGGGTGCGCACGATGCGCCAGGGCTCCGCCGCGCTGATCCGGAAAACAGGAGCCGCGGGCCCTTCCGCGGCGATGTCCAGCACCACCGGGGCAACGAGCGCGGGGTTGCGCTCCAGGTCGTGCGCGGGGAGGACGATCTGGCGGATGTGGTTGCTGTTGCTGCACGTGAACCGGTGCCCCCAGTCGTCGAAGGAATGGCCGAACTGTCCTCCTCCCGAGATCGCCTCGAACTTCGACCCATCGGGTCTGAATCGAAAATCACGGCCGCGCACCGAGACCGGCTTCGCCTCGGGCCGCGTGAGGTTCTTGATCTCGCCGTCGTTGCTGCTGGCGCACCCGTAGATCCAGCCGTCCGGGCCCCACAAAAGACCGTTGACCAGCCCCTGAACGTTGCCGGTTCCAAGACCGGTGAACATCACTTTCTGCACGTCGGCCACGCCGTCGCCGCTTGTATCCTTGGCGTAGAGAATGTCGGGCGCCACCGCGATGAAGACGCCGCCGTCGTAGGGAACGACTCCGGTCGGCCAGGAGAGACCGCTCACGAGCACTGTCCGAGCGTCGAACCGTCCGTCGTGGTCACGGTCCTCGAGGCGAACGACGTTTCCCGTGGGCGAGTTCTCCGGGTAAGGATATCCCCGCATCTCGACGACGTAGAGCCTTCCCTCGGCGTCGTAGCAGGCGCTGACGGGGCCCGTGACAAGGGGCTCAACCGCAACAGCTTCGAGATGAAATCCTTCATGAATACGAAAGGATTTGAGCGCCGCGGCCGGTTCCAGCGGCTTGATCCGGGGCAGTTCGCGAGCCAGGTCGTCCTGAGCATCTCCGCGTGAGGCGAACGCGCAGATCGCGAGGAAGACCAATCGGCGGACGTTGAACCTCATTCGTTTCCCTCCGGCAGCCGTTGACGCAGGGCGTCAATCTCGCGACGCAATCGTTCGATCTCGGTTTCGGCCGCGGTCACCGTCCTGCGGAGTTCCTCGTCGGTTGCGATCCGTAGTCTCGTCGCGTGGTTGAAAAACCGCAGGTCCATCCCGTCTCTCTCAAGCCGGAGACCAAGCACGTCGCTTTGCAGTCCCCCTGCGCTCCACGGAATGGGCTGGTATTGACCCTGGGCCAGTCGAAATCCCTGGAGAGATGGCTCAAGAAACTCTTCAAGAGGATCGAAAAGAAAATACTCCCGGACTTTCAGGATATCACGATAGATGATCGGCTTCTTCCGAAGATCCACATTTCGTGTCTTCCTCGAAGTGATCTCGATGACGAGGTCCGGCCCCTTGCCCTCTTCCCATATTTTGAAGGTCCGGCGGATTGTGTTGGCAGGCACATCCAGCGTGACGAAGATATCGGGGCAAACGACCTTTCGGGGATCGCCTTCTTCATAGCAGATGAACATGTTGCCTAGGAGAGCGTCCGAGAATTGTCCTGCGACCTCCCCTTGGCCTTGGCGAT
>JBMFUH010000199.1:0-9272 GCA_049966735.1 Isosphaeraceae bacterium | reverse complement strand
CGTAATCGTAATCGCACTCGTAATCGTACTCGTAATCGAAATCGTACTCGTAATCATACTTGTAATCGCTGCCCCCACTCGCCCTCGTAATCGTGATCGCTGCCCTCAGTCGTACTCGTAACCATCTATTTGCTGATTTACCCGCTCCCAATCCATCCCAGAGCCAAAGGCCAGAAAGATGGCACAGCAGATCTTGATCGACCCCGTGACGCGGATCGAGGGACACGCGAAGATCACAATCCAGCTTGACGATTCGGGCAAGGTCTCGGACGCCCGGTTTCATGTCGCGGAGTTCCGCGGTTTCGAGAAGTTTTGCGAGGGGCGACCGCTCTGGGAAATGCCGGGTATCACGGCCCGGGTCTGTGGGATTTGCCCCGTCAGCCATCTCCTGGCCTCGGCCAAGGCCGGCGACCAGATTCTCGCCGTGTCGATTCCGCTGGCCGCCAACAAGCTGCGACGGCTGATGAACCTCGGTCAGATCGTCCAGTCACACGCCCTGTCCTTTTTTCACCTGAGCGCCCCGGATCTGCTTTTGGGCATGGAGAGTGACCCAGCCCAGCGCAACATCTTTGGACTGATCGCCGCCGATCCCGACCTGGCGCGCAGGGGCATCCGTCTCCGTCAGTTCGGCCAGGAGATCATCGAGCTTCTGGGAGGGAAGAAGATTCACCCAGCCTGGGCGGTTCCGGGCGGCGTCCGCGCGGGGCTCCTTCCTGAAGGGCGCGACCACATTCAGAACCGCCTCGGCGAGGTTTTCGAGACCGTCCAGATCGCCCTCCAACGCTTCAAGTCGATCTTTGATGGCTTTCACGAGGAGGCCATCAGCTTTGGCGACTTCCCATCGCTGTTCATGGGGCTAGTCACCGCGGAGGGCAACTGGGAGCATCACGACGGCACTCTGCGGTTCGTCGACACCGACGGCGAGATCGTCGCCGACCATCTTGATCCCACACGCTATGCCGAGTTCATCGGCGAGGCAGTCCAGCCCGACTCTTATCTCAAGTCTCCTTACTACAAACCGCTGGGCTATCCCGACGGCATCTACCGCGTCGGTCCGCTGGCCCGGCTCAACGTCTGCACACACATGGGCGTCCCTCTGGCCGACCAGGAACTGAAGGAATTTCGCTATCGCTTCCACGGCACGGCCACCTCGTCGTTCCTCTACCACTATGCCCGGCTGATCGAAATTCTCGCGGCGCTGGAGTTCATCAAGCGGGCCATCAAGGACCCGGAGCTGACCTCCAACCACCTGCGGGCCGTCGCCGGGATCAACCGGCTGGAAGGGGTCGGGGTCAGCGAGGCGCCCCGCGGAACGCTCTTTCACCATTACCAGGTTGACGCGGACGGCCTGATGAAGCGAGTCAACCTGGTCATCGCTACCGGCCAGAACAACCTGGCCATGAACCGGACCGTGGCCCAGATCGCCAGTCACTACATCAAGGGACCTCAGATTCCCGAGGGCGTGCTCAATCGCCTGGAGGCGGGCATCCGCGCTTTTGACCCTTGCCTGAGTTGCTCGACGCACGCAATCGGCTCCATGCCTTTGCACGTCCAGCTCATCGCGGCCGACGGAACCGTGCAGCACGAGGTCTGGAGAGATTGAGCGCCGCGATGGTTCAACTTCCCCAGCCCGAACGCAAGCTCCTGGTCATCGGTTTCGGCAACACCCTCCGCCGGGATGATGCGCTGGGCTGCCTGATCGCCCGCGAAGTCGAAGCATGGCGTCGGCAGGGAGTGCAGGCTCTCAGCGTGGCTCAACTCACCCCGGAGCTGGCTCTCACGATCGCGGACGCCCAGGCCGTCTACTTCGTCGACGCACGCGGCGGACCGACTTGTTCAGAAGTTCAGGTTGAGGAACTGGAACCGCTGGAAAGCGCGACGCCCTCGATGGTCCATGCCTCATCGCCGCGATTTCTGCTCGGGCTCTGCCGCGCGGCCTGGGGACGATGTCCGCCATCCTGGCTGGTCTCGGTGCCGGCCGTCGACTTCGAGATCGGCGAGGGGCTTTCCGCCGTTGCCGAATTGGGAATGCAGCAAGCACTTGATACCATAGACTGGCTGATTACTTCGGCTCTGCGCGAACCTGCCGCGCAATCGGCTGGTCCAGCCGGCGTTGCGGCACATTCCCGGCACTCGACCCCGGATCAACGACCATGAGCACGCGGATCATCCAGGTGGACTCGTTCACGAACCGGCCGTTCGCGGGCAACCCCGCCGCCGTTTGCCTGCTGGACTGGCCCGTCGAAGCCTCGTGGATGCAGAACGTGGCGGCGGAGATGAACCTGTCCGAAACGGCGTTCGTTCAGCCGCCGTCCGGCGCGGAGCCCGTCTTCGGGTTGCGCTGGTTCACTCCCAAGGTGGAAGTGGACCTGTGCGGTCATGCCACGCTGGCAGCCGCCCATGTTCTCTGGGAAGAAGAGCTGCTTGCACCAGAAGACGACGCGTTCTTCGGTACACGAAGCGGCCGCCTGACCGCGTCGCGTCGGGGCGACTGGATCGAGCTTGATTTCCCCGCCGAGCCGATTAACCGGCCGATCACGGACCAGACCGAGCTGGAAGCCATCTCCCGGGCGCTGGGGCACGTGCCTTTGATCTCGGCCGGCAAGAACCGGTTCGATCTCCTGGCGGAGCTGGCCGACGAGCAGACGGTGCGGGGCCTGACGCCGGATATTCGCCTCGTCGGAAAAATTCCGGTACGAGGGATCATCGCCACCAGCCCCTCGGCCGCGCCGGGCTTCGATTTCGTCTCCCGCTTCTTCGCGCCCCAGGTGGGTGTCGATGAGGACCCGGTCTGCGGCTCGGCGCACTGCTGCCTGGGGCCATTCTGGGCGTCGAAGCTGGGCAAGGCGGAACTCACCGGACACCAGGTCTCCTGTCGCGGCGGCGTGGTCAAGGTCCGCGTGGCCGAAAGGCGCGTCGCCCTGATCGGCCAGGCAGTGACCGTGTTTAAGGGAAGCCTCGTGAGCGACGGCAAGTCCCGCACACGACCTATCTGACTCCCAGACTCGCCGCAACCTGGGGCGCAGCGCGATGTCTTGTGTCAACATAAGCGGCTGTGCGCCGCACACAACTTCGCATTCGCATGACCGCGGCCTAGGGTTTCTAAGGGAGTCGGGAGTCGGCGGTCGGGCGGTCCCGATTCCCTATTCCCGATTCCCTGAAGGTTCGGCTCGCCGCGTCATTACCATTTCCAGGCCCGGAGAGGAGATTGGGACGAAACCATGCACGATCTTTCACATTGCGGTGCGGAACTCGACAGGGGATCAGGCGTTTGTCAATCCGAGGCCTACGCCCAGGGGCCCTCTGATGCCGTCTCGTCGGCAGTGGACAAAGCTGGCGGCGACCCCTCCGCGATCCAGGAGATTGCCCGGCTGAGTGATCAGCTTGACCGCTCGCGTGAACGGATCGCCGAGCTGGAGCGCGAGCGTCGGGATCTCGAGGCGATGATCATCGATCTTTCCAAGCGGCTGGCGACGGACGAGCTGACCGGTCTGCGCAACCAGAATCGTTTCAAGGAAGACCTCGACTCGGCCTGCACATTCGCATCCCGACAGAACCTGATCCTGTCTCTCATCGTCCTGGACCTGGATGACTTCACGGCCTACAAGAATACGTTTGGCGAGTCTGCCGGCGATGAGGTGCTGCGCATTCTGGCAGGGTGCTTGACCTGTGTGACACGAGCGTATGATGTTGTGGCTCGCCAGGGGGCTGGTACCTTCGCCGTGCTTCTGCCCACCACCGATCGAATCGACGCATGCCAGATCGCGGATCGGCTGCGGATCAGTCTGATGGCTCAGGACTGGCCCTGGAGACCGATCACCGCCAGCTTTGGGGTTGCCACCCGGGAATCGAGTGTCTTCCGCGCCTCGGAACTGCTGGACCAGGCCAGGCTCGCTCTGGGCCAGGCGAAGCGCGAGGGGCCAAACCGCGTCGTGCACTTCGCTGAATTGACGGATCACGCTCCAAGAACTGGAGAAAGGTCCCGGAACGGCAGGCCGAAGTTCGCGTGCGCCACGGTGGATTGAAGTCGCGTCGAGTCCCTTTCCCGCTCCGCCCACCTTCCCGGCCCGATCAGATTGCCCGATCCACGGCGATTGCTCCCGCTTTCGGTCGCCCCGGATCGGGCCTTTCACCTTTCGCTCGATCGCGCCGACGTTCACTTCAAATGCTCACGGAACCGACGAGCTGAAGCCGCCGCCCACTGGCCTGACTTCCCTTTGCCGATTGCCCCCCGATCGCGAAAATGCCCCGTGCGCATGGACCCAAACAGGAGGTTACGGGCAGTATAGCTGTAGACAGAACGTCCCTGGGGGGAGCGCTCAATGGGCAAGGGGTTGCTTCATCAAGACCTGGAACAGCTCTTTCGGTACGGAATCGCGGCTGCGCGAGACGGAGAGCTGGTCCACAGATTTGTCGCGGAACGGAGCGAACAGGCGTTCCAGGCCCTGGTGGCGCGTCATGGCCCCATGGTCCACGGCGTCTGTCGGCGCCTGCTGGCCAATCCCCATGACGTGGACGACGCTTTCCAGGCGACGTTCCTCGTCCTCGTTCGCAAGGCGAGGCAACTGCGGGACCCCGACCGGCTGGGACCGTGGCTGCACGGCGTGGCCAGGCGGGTGGCAACCAAGGCCCGAGCGCGGAGCGCCCGCCATCGGCACGAACCGCTCGTCGACGTCTGGGTCCACGAGGAATCAAGGAGCGAGTGGCTCGACGTCATGCCGATCCTTGACGCCGAACTCGCCCGGCTGCCGGCCAAGCACCGAGAGGTCTTGATCCTCTGTCTGCTCGACGGTGCTTCGCCGCGGGAGGCGGCCGCTCGACTGGGATGCCCGGTCGGGACGGTGAAGAGCCGTCTGGCGCGAGCAAGAGAGGCCCTCCAGAACCGCTTGACGACCAGAGGACTCGCTCCCGCCGTCGCTCTGGCGGTCGTCTCGAAGACGGAGTCTTTCGCGTATCCCGTCACTCCGGCGCTCGCTCGCTCGACGCTGGACTTGCTGCTCGGCTCGTCGATCTCTTCCAGCATTTCTTCCCTGGCGACAGGAGTTTTATCGACCATGGTGATCAAGAAACTTTTGTTCTCATCAATCATCCTGGGAGGTGTCGCGGTCACCGGCCTGGGCACGGCGAAGTGGGTGACTTCATCCAGGGCACAAGGACCGAGGGCCGCTGCCGAGAAGCAAGCTCAGGATCGTCACTCCACGGTGCCTCGCGACATCCGGCGCAGGAACATGAGGCAGATCCTGCTGGCGTGCCACAATTATCTGTCTGTCAACGGCTGCTTTCCTCCCATCGCCAACTATGGCCCGGACGGCTTGCCCAAGCTGAGCTGGCGGGTCGCCCTGTTGCCGTACCTGGGCGAGAACGAGCTGTTCAACCAGTTCCACCTCGACGAGCCGTGGGACAGCGCGCATAACCAGACACTGATCAGGAGGATGCCAGCCGTTTTCGAGTCGCCCGACTCTCCAGCACCTCCAGGTCAGACACGATTCCTGGGGTTCGTCGGCAAGGGCGCGATGTTCGAGGGGGTTCGAGGAACTCGCATCGAAGAAGTCACGGACGGCACATCCAATACCGCGATCATCGCGATGGCTTCGTTGCCGGAGACCTGGACGCGGCCGGCCGACCTTCCTTTCGTGAATGGAGGACCGCTGCCGACCCTGGATACCAGCGACCCACTTGGGTACGCCTTGGGCATGACCGACGGTTCTGTTCGGTCCTTCCCCATCGACAGTGCGGCGGAGCTACCCGGATTCATCACCCGAGCCGGGGGAGAGGTGGTAAAGCGGCCGCGATCGTGGGCCATCCCGACGAGACCACGCGGACGTGAGGCAAGCCCCGCTCCGGCTGCATCAAAGACACGCGTCACTCCGTCTGCTTCGCCGGCCCTCCTACCCACCGCTCCACAGCCTACTCCGATGCCCGCCACGACGCAGGTTCTTGTGGTGTCGCCGGGTCCCGCGCCCCAACCACAGCCCCAGGGCTTGCAGGCGCTGGAGCAGCGGTTGCAGAGGGTCGAAGAGAAGCTCGACCGAATCATCAAGAGACTCGACCGGGTCGTCCCTGACGAGCAGTTCAGAAATCGCTGAATCAAGAACCGGCAATGGCCGGAGAAGCGGGAAGAGCAGTATTCGGACCGATGGCTCCCTGTGAGGTCCACCGTGCCGACCGATGAGCCGAGACGTTTGGTCCGCGGAGCGAACCCCACGATACTGCTCACCCGGGGCGCCTGCCACCTGGAAACCCCGGCCTTGTTGAAACCGAGGTATTACCCCGGCAAGGAAGATATTCACGTAGATGAGGCTGATCAGCCTACTAAGAAACTATCCGAGAACGGTCGTAACCCCTTGTTTTTCCAGGGAATCGGGACGCCGAAACGGCGTTCTCGGATAGTTTCTAAGGAACAGGAGGGAAATAGCTTCCCGGCCTGCGCTTCTGTAGAACGGAATTCATTCCGTTCTACGATTGACTCACGGCCGCTTCGCCCTCGAAGTCAGGAAGTTGTTTCTCGCCTGGTCCTAAACCGGGACCGTCAGGCTAGAGCGCCTCACAGTCGCATTGCGCACTACCGATCGCGTAGCCAAGCACGCGAATGGGGATCGCCTTCGCTGGCGCTTCAGGCTTGTCAACCCAATAGCCCTCTGGCACAAGCCTGAAGCGCCAGCGAAAGCGATGAAGGCCATCGATCAGCGCAAAGCAGCGTGCGCAATACAAGCGAGAAGCGCTCTAGACAGCCTGACCTACTTTCGTGCCGGGGCAATACCAGGCGCCCCGGGGACGCAGCTCGTTGGGGTCCCGGCTTCAGCCGGTCCCGCCTGTCGGAAAGAGCGGTCCGAAGGCGGAACTCCAGCAATGTGTCACCCAGAACAGCCTCAGAGTGAACCATGCCGAAATCTTTCGGAGTGTTGGCGGAGAAGGATCTCGCTTTCACGGACTCAATCTCAGTTCGGCCCAGACTCCGAAATTATCCGTGGACATTACAGGTCAACATCTCTCAACACTAGCATCTCGTAACAGGCTTTCCCATAAGACAATACGACGCGGTGAGCCATGATTCAGGGACAGCCTATTGTCACGGCAGGCAACGCGATGGCTCCTCTGCCGGGCGAAGACGTCGTGGGAATGAGGCGAGAATTCCCAGGATTCCCAGGCTGGCGAGTTGACGGTGCGGGCTTCCTTGAATATACTATTAACGACATGACACGGTCTTCACGATCTTCTGGCCGATCAACCCCACGAAGAAGCTTCCCTACAACTGCGCGGGAGTCAGCGCGAGTCCTGCCGTCGAAGCGGCATCGAGCATGCATCCCGGCGGAGCGAACTTCGCTTTCATGGATGGCTCCGTCCGGTTCCTCAAGGAGTCAATTCAATCCTGACAGAATAATCCAAACAATACCGCCAACAACCTGACGTGCCTTCCCAACGGAATTACCGCCACGACCTCCAGCGTCGGAGACTTCCCGATCTGGAGTTTCACCACTCCCATGAGCAACCCCATGGGTGTCTATCAGAAACTCTCGACCCGTAATGGCGGTGAGGTCATCAGCTCGGATGCCTACTGAGCCAGGGCGATCGTGATTCGGGTCCGAGCCCTCCCGACTTGCCGTCAGTCGAACGTCTGAAACAGTCCTTTCCAAAAGGCGCTCAATGACAGGCCAGTCGCGTTGGGCGCGGGTCGCCCGACACCGCCCCGTCCGGAACGCATTGGCAAGGTCGGGAGGCCTTACCACATCAGCGGTTCGCGGAGCCCAGTCATGCAACGTTGATCGCCTTTGGTCATTCAAGTCTGAAGGAGGTCTGATTTCATCGCACACTCTGAGAGATTTGGGAAGATCACAGTCGAGTCCGAAAGATTTGGGAAGCTCACGGTTGAATTTGATGGTTGAATCTGAAAGACCTGGGATCTCGTTTCGCGACGACATGTCCACACGTCAAGACGAGTTGCTCTTCCTCCGCGGCCCGGCCGTGGGCTCGGCCCGGAACGGGTCCTCCGGCCAGGAGTGCTTGGGGTAACGGCCGCGGAGATCCTTGCGAACCTGTTGATAGGTCGTCGACCAGAAGCTCTTGAGGTCGGAGGTGATCTGCACCGGCCTGTGATTGGGACCGAGCAGATGCAGGATCACCGGCACGCGCCCCCGCGCCACGCGAGGCGTCTCATTCCAGCCAAACAGCTCCTGAAGCCGCACGGCCAGCACCGGCGGCCGGCCCGGCTCGTAGGTCAGGCGGATCTCCCGGCCGCTCGGGACCATGAGCATAAGTGGGGCGCTCGCGGCCAGCTCGCGGCGCTGCGCCGAGTTGAGGCGGCTTTCCAGGTACGGGAGCTTGGCGGCCTCGCGAACCTCCTGCGCGCGAGTACGCCCCTGGCAGAGCAAGGGCAGAAGATCGGCCAGTTCCGCGTCGCCCAGTTCCGGCCACTCCAACTCGGGGACGAACTGGCGAACGAACCCGTAGCGGGCCAGCCAGCTCGCCGCGGCGGGATCGTCCAGGAAGATCGCTGAAGCCTGCCCCGTCAACGCCTGCGCCAGGCATGCCGAAGCCGCGGCGGGATCGACCGACTGGCTGGCGTCCTCGCGCACGAGCAGGTCCTGGTAGTAGAGACGGCTCACGCCGCCGACGCGCTCGCGAACAGGATCGAAGCAGGTCGCCCGCTCGCGACGCAGCAGCTCGGGCATCAGCTCTTCCAGCCAATCAAGCTCGACGTGGCTGGCGAGATTGACCTGGAGTTCCAGCAGCCCCTGCCGCCGCTCCTCGCGCGGGTCGAGCGCCAGGAACAGCTCCCCCTCCCGGACGATTGACCACGGCCCCAGCCTGACGCCGCGTCCGCCGACCATCACGCCGGTTTCCGCCGAGCCCCGCCGTTTCACGACACGGTCGGGGTACGCCAGGATCAGCCACTTGAGCAGGGATTGGTCGTTGGGATCGGACGAATCGGGATTGTTGCATCCGCCTGGTGCGTACTCCACCGCCTGTCGCGTGGCCAGGCGGTAAAGCTCGTCGCGCACCCGGGCAACCTGCCGCGCGGCGGCGGGATCGATGCCGCGGCTCCGGAGGCTGGGAGAGAACCGCGCACGCTCCGCCTCGGCAAGCCAGTCCAGCCGGGGCAACAGGTCGGAAAGCCCCCGGCCGGTCGCGCGTTCGCGGCCGGTCGTCGCGGGGCCGCTGGCGGCTTCTCTTGCCGCGATGTCCTTTTCCGAGATCAAGGCGCAGAGCGCAGCGCCTTCGAAGGCACGCTTCGCGTGGGCCGAGGCGATCAGCAACCGGGCCAGCCGGGGATG
>JBMFUH010000198.1:0-9274 GCA_049966735.1 Isosphaeraceae bacterium | reverse complement strand
CAGCGGACCCTACGATATTTGATCAGTGCGCAAGCCGACTGTAAACCGCTCTAAGGTACGAGATGAGCTGGGCTTCGTGGATCGGCAGCAGCGCTTCTACAGCCCGAGTTCATGGATCATTGCCCTCTTGTAAATTGACTCGAGGAAGCCCGGTCCCAAATGCCTGTGCACCTCGATGGCCGCGCCGATCACCCGGTATGCCAGGTTTTCATCACCTTCGTCAATTGGTTCCCAGTTCATCGTCTTCTCTTTTGTGCTCCTTATGTCCTTTGTGGTTTAATTTCCCTTCCCCTCAATTTCCCTTCCCCTCAAGCCTCGACCATCGAGGCCAGCAGTTCTTCCTTGGAGAATTCGACGACGGCCGTATAGGTGTCGGCGGCGCCGTAGTAGAGGAGGAATGTCTCGTCGGTCGCAACGATCCCGGTGGGGAAGACGACGTCAGGCACGAAGCCGTGGCGCTCGAAGTCGGCGGTCGGCTCGAAGATCGACTCGGGGGTTCGCCGGATGATCCGCGACGGGTTCTCCGAGTGCAAGAGCAGGGCGCCGGTGGAATACTTGCCCACCGCTCCAGGCGTCGTGGTGTGCCGGCTGCCGTGGTAGATCTGCAACCAGCCGTCCTCGACGCGCAACGGGGGCGGCCCGGCGCCGACGCGCCCGGTCTCCCACTCGGCACCGCCCCCATGGAGCACGCCGTGATGGCCCCAGTGGATGATGTCCTGGGACCAGGCGATCCAGATCTCCGGTCGGCAGAACGGAGTCGCCGGGTTGGGACGGTGCAGCGCGACGTGCGCTCCGCCGATCCACTCGGGGAAGAGCACGACGTCCTTGTTCTCGCAGCAGAAGATCGTCCCCTGGCGCGAGAAGTCGCGGAGATCGGTCGACGAGGCCAGCGCGGTCGCCGCACCATGCCGGGAGACCGCGACGTACGTGAAGTAGTAGCGGCCGTAGAGCGGCGTGATTCTCGGGTCCTCGACGCCGAACTCCTCGAGCTCGGTGCCGGGCAGGAACTTGCAATCGGTGATCTCCCGCACCGAACGGCCGTCACCGCAGCGAACCATCCGCAGGTGCGACGTGAACGTCAGCCGGATCAGACCGTCGGCCTTGCGCTGGACCACGCGCGGATCAACCGGCTTCAGTTCGTCGTTGGGAACCCAGTCCACGACCAGCTCGCCGCCGCTCGTCCACCGTGGCAGTCCGGTGTGGCCGGGGCGGGATTCCCTGGGCCGTTCCGCCACCCGCACGAGCAAGATGACTTCACCGTTCACATTGATCGCGCCGGGGTTGAAGACGCCGACCACCTCGAAGTCATCGCGCGACGGCTTGATGTCGGCGGGACGCAGGAGCAAGCGCTCGAACAATCGCTTCAGTGGCATGATGAGGATCCTTGACTCGGTTCGATGTGAGACCCGGCCGCGGCAAGGCGGTCCAGGGGGCGCAATCCTCTCGACCCGCACTGCCGTTCAAACCCGCGCCAGGCGGTCGGCCTCGCAGGCGAGTGCCAGAGAGTCGCGGCCGTTGGTCTCCGTGATTCGTCGCGTGTGGGAATGGTCGCGAATCCAGGCGACCTGATCGGTGAGAACCGCGCGGAGCAGCTCGCCGTAGCGGTGAGACTTGACGGTCCCATCGCCCCAGGACAGCTCCACAATCTGGTAAACATCCAGGCTCTTGTGCCGCGCGGCACAGGCCCGGTCCTTGCCGCCGTAGACCATCGTGGCATCGAGCCGGGCGCCGGGGAATCGCTCGCAGAGGGCGCGGCTCTGGGCCTCATCGGCAATCGCGTGGATTTTGACCCGCGTGGGTACCCAGTCAAACAGGGTCACATCACCGCGCTCGAAGACCAAACGCAGTTCCTGGCGGTCCATCCTCCCGGCCTGATGGAAGCCATGATAGAAGTTGACCAGCACGGCCGGGCTGTACCGGACCGTGCATGACACGTGCTCTTCGATGGCCGGTGATGAGCCGGGCCGCTCCCCGCGCTGGGCCGCGACGACGGTCCCCGGCCCCAGCCAGCCGGCGAACAGGTCGAAGAAATGCACGCCGTGCTCGATGAAGATTCCGCCGCTTTTCTCCCGGTCCCAGAACCAGTGGTTCGGACCCAGGTTCTCGTCCGAGGCGTAGTTTTCAAAGTAGCCGTGCAGCGGTTCGCCCAGGATCTTCGACCGCACCAGTTCCCCCACGGCGATGGCGAGGGGGTTGTACCGCTGCATCAGGTTGGCGACGAGCAGCCGATCTTGCTTCTTCGCCTCGGCGATCATCTCGTCGGCCTGGGCCACACTCATCGCCAGGGGCTTCTCGCAGATCACGTGCTTGCCGGCCCGGAGCGCGGCCATCGCCTGGGGATGATGCAAGAACGGCGGCGTGGCGATGTAGACCATGTCGATGTCGTCGCGCGCCACCATCCTCTCGACATCTTCAATGTCGGGAATGCCAAACCGTTTCGCCGCGGCCTGGGCCGCCTCGCGATGCGTGCCCGCCATGCCGGTGAGCCTGACTCCCGGCACCTGCGCGAATTGCTGGAGTGCATAAAGGCCGAAGCCTCCGCAGCCAATCACACCCAGGCGGATGTCGCCCTGGTCCATGAATCGTCCTTTCGGCAAGGCCTGCCACCGCGTCCATTCCCTTGTCACCCCGCTATTTTCGCCGGTTTACGGTTCAGGGTCAATTCCGCGGCAGGATGCGGTACAATGGTCTTGTTGTGGCTCCGGACCGTCTAACCTTGGCGCAGCACAGGCTCTAGCATGCCGCAGACAGTGACCAGAAGCCGCCGACTCCGCCTCGGGCCCCGATCCGCCGGCGCCTTGCTCTCACTCGAGGAGTTCGACCGGGCTCGCTTCGAGGAAGGCTGGCGCTATGAGCTGATCAACGAGGTGCTCGTCGTGTCTCCGATTCCCTCGATGAATGAGCGTGATCCCAACGAGGAGTTGGGTCGATCGCTTCGCAACTACCAGGAGTCTCATCCCCAGGGCTCGGCACTCGACGCCACGATCGGCGAGCAGACCATCGAGACGAAGAAGAACCGCCGCCGGGCCGATCGGGTGATCTGGGCCGGGCTGGGGCATCTTCCCGGTCCCCACGAACCACCGACGATCGTCGCCGAATTCGTCTCGGAGGGTAAGGTTAACCAGGAACGGGACTACGTCGCCAAACGCGCTGAGTACCGGGAAATCGGCGTGAAGGAATACTGGATCATCGATCGGTTCGCCAAGACCATGACCGTCTGGACCTTCGCCGCCGACGGCGACCGCCAGTGTGTGATCACCGCGAACCAGACCTATGAGACGCCTTTGCTTCCCGGCTTCAAGCTCTCTCTCCGGCGGTTGCTCGAGCTGGCATCAAGGTGGCCCAGAAAGCGCAAGTGATCCGCGGAGGATCACCTTCATATTCAGAGGCTTTGGCGAACATGGCACTGGAAATCCCTGCAACGCCCGTCGTCGGCATCGTCATGGGCAGCAAGTCAGACTGGGAGACCATGCGGCAAGCCGCTGAGGTTTTGAAGAGCCTGGGCGTGCCCGTCGAAACGAAGGTCATCTCGGCCCATCGCACCCCGGAGCGGCTCCTGGTGTACGCCCGCGAAGCGGAAGGGCGCGGGCTGGAGATCATCATCGCCGGCGCGGGGGGCGCCGCGCACTTGCCGGGCATGGTGGCGGCGCTGTCGATCTTGCCCGTTCTGGGCGTTCCGGTCGAGAGCAAGGCACTCAAGGGGATCGACTCGCTGCTGTCGATCGTCCAGATGCCGCGCGGCGTGCCCGTGGGGACGCTGGCCATCGGAGCGTCGGGAGCGGCCAACGCCGGGCTCTTGGCCGCGGCCATCCTGGCTCGCAAGTATCCGGCGGTTCGCGAGGCGCTCAAGCGCTTCCGCCAGTCGCAAGCCGATGCCGTGGGAGAATCGCCGGAATGAGGACGCCTCCCAGGAAGAGCGTGGAACAGGCCGCCCTTTCGCACCACGACGGTCACGTTGTTCGGGTGCTGCATCCGCCGGCAACGCTGGGAGTCATCGGCAGCGGACAACTGGGCCGCATGTTCGTCCAGGCCGCGCAGCGACTTGGGTATCATGCGGTGGTTCTGAGCACCACCGAGGACACGCCCGCCGCCCAGGTGGCCCACGACACGGTGATCGGCCCGCCCGACCACCTGCCGGCATTGCGAGCGCTGGCTGCCCAGGCTCAGGCGATCACCGTCGAGTTCGAGAACGTCTCGGCTCCCGCGCTGCGCTGGCTCGAGCGGCAGCGGATTGTCCGGCCCGGCTGGAGAACGGTCTGGACCAGCCAGAACCGGCTGCGCGAGAAGAGCTTTCTGGCCCGCCGCGGCATTCCCCACGCTCCCTGGCGGCCCGTCCGCAACGAGTCCGACGTCGAGCCCGCCGTGCAGGCGCTCGGTCTCCCCTTGATCCTCAAGACGGCCAGCTCGGGCTACGACGGCAAAGGGCAGGTTCTCGTGATGAAGGCAGCCGACGCGCTCTGCGCCTGGTCGAGCCTGGGCCAGGTTCCTTGCGTGGCCGAGGCCTGGGTCGAATTCGCCGCCGAGGTCTCGGTCGTCGTGGCTCGCGGACAGGATGGCGCGGCGATGACCTATCCGGTCGGCCTGAACCGTCACGAGCGGCACATCCTCGACTCGACGCTCATGCCCGCGCCCGTCGGCCCGATCGTGGCGATCGAAGCTCGTACGCTCGCCCTGGCGGTGGCTCAGGCGTTGGGAACGGTGGGTGTTCTCTGCGTCGAGTTCTTCCTCACGTCCAAGGGCCGATTGCTGGTCAACGAGATTGCCCCTCGTCCGCACAACTCGGGGCACCTGACCATCGAGGCGGCCTACTCCAGTCAGTTCGAGCAGCAGGTGCGGGCGCTCTGCGGGTTGCCCCTGGGCCGGAGCGACCTGGTCATGCCCGCGGCGATGGTCAACCTGCTGGGCGACCTCTGGCAGCACGGCGAACCGCGCTGGGAGGAGGCGCTGCGCCTCGATCCGGGTGTCAAGCTTCATCTCTACGGCAAGCGCACGCCCGCCGAAGGCCGCAAGATGGGTCACCTGACCGTCCTCGATCCCGACCCCGAGACCGCCTTGATCCGCGCCCTCGCGGCGCGGCGAGTTTTGGTGGGTTCGCGGCCGTGACCGTGCTGTAGGAACACCATGTCGCTGGGTCTTGTTGATCCGTAGCGTGGCTCAAGCGGAGCGCAGGCCCACCGGGAACGGCGCGGGGCATTCCGGGGAGGGAAATGGGGGGCCTCATTTCATTCGACCCACCCTACGGGCTGGATCAATTTTCTCGGCCGGGTCGTCGGCGTGTTCGGGATCGTGATCGGCTTCGTCTGGGCGGTGCGGGCGTATCTCGACATGCTTTGAGACCCGGCCGTGGTGATCGCGGGCGCTCAACCCACCCGGCATGGTCAAAGCCGTACGGTCCGCGGCGGGCCCCGCGATACTGAGGGGAGGAGTGAACCACGAAGGACACCAAGGTCACCAAGGAATGGCAATCACCGAGAAGTGGTCGCAGTTCCGCCATCTATCTCGGTATTCTGAATTCTTGGGACACTGTAGCAAGAACGTCGGGCTCCTCGTTCCCACGCTCTGCGTGGGAATGCCAGCCGGGCCGCTCTGCGGCCCGATCGGGGCGATGGTTACGACGCGGAGCGTCGCTGAGCGCGTTCCCACGCAGAGCGTGGGAACGCGACGCGCCGATGCGTCCAGGCACACTATGACATTCCTGCCCGGCCTTCTTGCTACAGTGTCATTCTTGGTGACCTTTGTGTCCTTGGTGGTTCCAAATCGGCTTCGATCGCCGACTGCAAGCCCATGACATTCGCGCATCCCGCCTGGTTTGCTCTGCTGGCGTTGGTTCCCCTTCCCCTCCTGCTCGAGCGCGTGCGGCCGCGGATGCTCTGGCCCAGCCTATCCGGGTTTCCGGCGGGGCGGAGCCGGAGGTCGCTCCGGCGCTTCTCGCGGTTCGTGCCGCCGCTCTTGCGCGGCCTGGCCGTCGGCGCGCTTGCGTTGGCGCTGGCGCGGCCGCAAACGGTCGGCGGTGTGACCCGGATCGCGGGGCAAGGCGTGGCGATCGTGGTCGCGCTCGACCAGAGCTCGAGCATGAACACGGTCGACTTCCCCGCCGATCGCGACACGCGGAAGATCAGCCGCCTGGAAGCGGCCAAGCGGACGTTCATCGAGTTTGTCGAGGGCCGTCCCGACGACCTGGTCGGACTCGTCGTCTTCGCCAACTACCCCGACCTGACCTGGCTTCCCGAGCTGGACCATCGCGAGGTGATCCGGCACGCCGAAGCGGTGCGCGTGGCCCGGCCGGGCGATGACGGCACCAATATCGGCGATGCCATGGCCCTGTCGCTCGACGCGTTGCGCAAAACGACGCCGAGCAAGAAGGTGCTGGTGCTGCTCACCGACGGCAACAACGAACCGGCGGTTCCGCATCCGGCCGATCCCGAGGAGATGGCGATCCTGGCCCGCGATCTCGGGGTGGTGGTGCACACGATCGCCATCGGCCGCCCCGGCGGCATCGTCCACGGCACGAAGCCGGGCAGCAACCAGCCGGTCGTGAAGGAGGTCGAGGGCCCCAATATTCCGTTGCTCGAGCGTCTGGCCTCCCTTGCCGGCGGCCGATCGTTCGTCGCCGCCAATGCCGACGCCTTGAGCGAGGTCTTCCGGACCGTGAGCAGCCTGGAGAAGAGCCGGGTCCAGAGCCAGATCTTCACCCGCTACGACGAGCACTTCACCCCCTTCGCCGTCGCCGCGCTCTTGCTTCTCTGCGCCGACCGGCTCCTCGTCACCACCTGGCTGCGCCGGCTGCCTTGAATCATCGACTGACCCGTTGCTCGTCGGTGGACGTGCCGCTCACCAGGCGGCTACCGTCTGCTCCACGAACGCCACGCAGCGAGCCACGTCCCGCATCAACTGTGGCGATTCGTATTCGTACTCGATCGACATCGCGCCTCGGAAGCCCTGCCGATGCAGTTCGCTGAGGACACCGCCCATATTTGCCTTGCCGTCGCCCAGCGGCACGTCGCGCGCCGCCGGCTTGCCCGACTCAACAACGTCCTTCAGATGGACCGTGAGGATGCGCCCCGCCAGCTTCTTGAGACATTCCACGGGATCGAGGCCGGATCGCACCCAGTGCCCGGTGTCGCCGCACGCCCCGATTCGCTTGCTCCGGCCCTGGCAGAGCCTCGCCACGTTGTCCGGATTCCAGTTCTGATAGCCGGGTGCCTTCGGGTGATTGTGGACAGCCAGGTTGATCTGAAACTCGTCGCACAGTTTCTCGATCCCCTCGAAAGCCTCAGCCGGTGGCTCGGCGACGATTGTCTCCACCTTCATCTCCTTGGCGAACTCGAAGATCTTGCGGTTCTCGTCCGGGCTGCCTGTCACGTTCGCGTAAAAGTTGACCATGCGCATGCCGCGTTCATCGAGTTTCCGTCGGAATTCTCGCCGCATTGCGGGCGGCAGGGATTCGCTCGTCTGCAGGCCGGGATGGTCCTTGCGGAGCGCCAGGAAGAAGGCTGGCTCGATTCCACGAATGCCAAGTGCCGCGATCTTGTCCAGGGCCTCATAGCAGGTGACGCCGCGAAATGTGTACAGTGAGCAAGACAGGTACCACCCCAGCTTCTCCAGCTTGAGACTGCCGGGGCGTATCGGTTGGGCGGGGGCCCATCGGGAAGTGAGGTCGCTGAAGGCGACGGCAGTCCCCAGAGCACCGGCAGTCCGCAGGAAATGGCGACGATCGATGACAACGCTCATGACACTCTCCCTTTGCAAATCAATTGATGAGATCTTCACAAAAAGCCGATAGGCACGCTCCAATTCGCCGCCCTTGACCTGCCCCGTGCTGGTCTCCGTCCGTGCTGGCCGCGTGCCTTGTCTCCAGCGTAGCGTCCCCGCGGAATTCTACAAGGAACTGGGATTTCGCGCGGGTTCGCGAACTTCCAGGCGCGAAATCCGCTTTCTTCTACCTCTTCGTCTCCAGGTCACCGAGAACGTGTGGGCTGCCTCGAACGCCTACGCGGGGAGTTCGCGGACTCATGACGTGGCTCGTCCCACGCACGGACTTCATCAATATTGCACGCACTCACCATTCCATTTGTGTTTCCGGGAGAAATTTTTGAAAAAATGCGCCGTCGCGGCGGATTTGTGAAATCAGGACGCCCGAAGTCGGGATTGTACTTAATAGAGGCCCGGATTTCGGACCGGAGATTTTCCGACTCGTCCCAACCCCTTCCCGGCCGGGCCCGAACTCGACGAGGAGACTGCATCCATGACGCGCGCATCGCGAATCGCTGCCAACGGTTTCCAACGCCGCCGTAACCTTCAAATCGACTTGGAACCTCCATTCCTGCCCGTGAGGGCCGTCCCGGTCTTGCCCCAGGAAAACCCCTCCACGCTGGAAGATCGGATCGACCGGTACATCCAGGACATCCAGCCGCGCACCGCCGTCGAGGCCGACCTGGTGGCTCTGGCGGCGCGGTTGTCCTGGATGATCGAGCGGTCCGACCGGGTGGAAAATGCGCACCTGGCCCAGCGCGTTCGCAAGGCGGAACTGCGCGCGGGCAAGGCCAGCACCCGGCAGTTCGAACGTGCCGAGGAGCTGGGCCGCAAGCTCTTCTACGACGCCCAGCCCAATGCGGACGGGGGAGTTGCATCGCCTTCGCCCCCCTGGGTGGATGCGCCAGCCGTCTTCGTCCGCGAGCTCGAGGACACGGAAGACGGCTGCCGGTGGCTCTTGAAACGCTGGACCGAGTTCCGCAACCTCCTCCAGCGCAAGGTGAGATGGTTGCTCACCGATCTCTTCCGCTTTGTTCGCCTTCAGGGCAAGCACGGAGTGGAGGCCGTGAACGATCCGGAACTCAACGCACTCTTCCTGACGTGGGAGGTGATCTGGCCGGGATTGGGGATAGCGTTTTGGGAGGGGAGCCGCGCACGGATGCCGGATCGCGACCCCGGCCTCAATATCGCCATGGAGTGGCGCGAGATCGCCGACCGCCCGGCCGATGAGGCCCAGGCCTGGGCACTTCTGCACGCGGAGGTGGACCAGCGGATCGAGCGGCTGTCGGCGGCCCTGGGCGAGTTCGCGCGGGTCGCGGCAGCCGACGCGGCCGACCGCGCGGCACTCGATCTCAGCCCCGGCCTGGCGCGGCATCGCCGCTACCGTCTGGCGTTGGGCAGGGAGCTGCTGCGCGGCATCGATGCCTTGCGGAAGATGTCTGGCGGCAAGGAAAAGGGGATGGCGGATGGCAAATGTCAGATGGCAAATGGCAAATGCCAGACGGCGGATGGCAAATGTCAG
>JBMFUH010000197.1:0-9276 GCA_049966735.1 Isosphaeraceae bacterium | reverse complement strand
CCCCCTTTTGACCTTCGACGGCGACGCGGTTGACGCCTCCATCGACCTGGCGGTCAACACGGTGCGGATGTTTCACCGGACCAAGATCATCGTTCCCCGCGAGCAAGGCCCTCCGGAGATGTCGATCGATGTTCCCGAAGTGTCGCTGACTCACCTCGAGCACACGGTCCATAACTGGCCGCTGGGCCAGACGTTGCTGATCACCGGCGGCATCCATCCGGGTCTGCTCGACAAGAAAGGCGGCTGGCTGGGCACGCCTTTTGGTGCACCGACGTCGTCGGAGGTTCTCGTCTTTCTCGACACCGAAACGGTCAGCCAGAGCCGATCTTCCCGAGCGACCGCGTCGAGCGTTCGGCCCGCCCGCACCGACTCGCGCGCCAGCCGGGCGAACGCCGATGATCCAGGCTATGACGACCAGTCCCACGCGCGCTCGCGTCGGGGCAGGAAATCGACCCGCGGCCCCGACCTGGAATCGGAAACGGATCCCGAAGGCGGCGAGAATTGAGCGGCCCCCGAGCGCCGAACGGTTGGGTCGAGCACACCCCCTGGCCCCAGCTTTGCAGGAGGGGGGAAACTGAGGGGGCGGGCCTGCTTCGTCCGCACAGCGGACCCGGCAAGGAGCGTTCGACTCGAAAACCGTCCTAAACCATCAATGCCAGGCGTTCCGAGAGGTTTTCCTTTTCGGCCAGGGATCGAAGCCTGGCCAGAGCCCGGTCCTGGATCTGACGGACTCGCTCCTTGGACACCTCGAGAATCCTGCCGACCTGGCTGAGGGAACACCGCGCCTGGCCTTCCAGGCCGAATCGCAGAGAGAGAACCCGCCGCTCGCGTGGGGACAGCGAGTTGAGGAGTTTGCCCAGGGCCGCGTCGGAGTCCACGTCATCCATGTGATCGACGCGGTGATCTGTCAGGGTCTGGCGCAAGCTGAAGCTGGAATCACGAGCAACCGCCGCATCGAGAGAGAGTGTGGGACGCGTCGCGGCTTGAATCCGGCGGATCATCTCGCTGGCCGCCGAGGAATCCGATCCCTCCTCGGCCAGGCCGGTCCCCGGCTCCGATCGTTCCGCCTCCTCCTGATTCCGAGCGAGCTGCCGCAGATGCCTCGGGGTCAGCCGGACCGGATACGCCCCGGAAGCGACGGCCTGCTGGATCGACTGACGAATCCACCAGGTTGCATAGGTCGCCAGCCTCGTTTCATGATTCAAGCTGAAGCGGTCGATGGCCTCCAGTAGTCCGCAGAAGCCTTCCTGCAAGAGCTCGGCGTAAGGAATTCCCCGGTCTCGAAATCTCTTGGCCACGTGCGCGACCAGCCTGATGTTGGCCATCGCCAGGCGTGCGCGCAGTTCCAGATACCTGCGATGAATGGCGCCAAGCCGCGCGTCTCTAAGACCATCACCTGTGCAGGTCGAGGCGATGAACTGGGCCAGGCTTTGAGGATCATCCCCTCCCGCGGGAACGTCGATTCCTTCCATCCGCGCCAGAGTCGCGCCAAGCTGGGCTTTGCAGTCCGCCAGTTGCACCAGCAGCGACCGCTCCTCGGCCGCGCTAAGCATCTTGATCTGGGGCTGCTCGAAACCGGCAAGGCCCGCGCTCTCGAACGACGTCTGCTTGCTATTCATCGTGTTTCCCTCCTCCAGATCCTGGCTCATGATGAAATGTGTCCTCACCAGCGACTCCGGCGCGGTCCAGGACGGGATTTCCCCACTGGCCAGAAGGGGCCGGTTCTGGCCCCGTTGCCCGAGCTGAGGAAGCAAGCTGGCGGGCGAACTCCGCCAGATGGATCATCCTGTCGCCAAACGCGGTGTAAACCAGACGAGTTCGGATTTCCGGGACCAGGGCGTTGCCGCCGACAATCACGGCGGCACGCAGTCTGGATGCCGTCTCGTAATAAGACATGTATTCGCGAAGAAACTGATCGGGATTCGCCAGATGATTCACCGAGAGAAACACCAACTGGGGACGGTGGCGAATCGTGGCCTGAGTCAGCGATCGGAAGGGTAGATTCGCGCTCAGGTTGCGCACGGCCCAGCCCGCTTCGAGCAGAACGAGCTCGGCGAGCAAGCTCGAGATCAGGTACGGGTCGCCCTCGGCGGTCCCACCCAGTGCAAGCATGGGAGCCGAGGAGGCTCCCTCGCCAGCCTGGCCAATCAACTCTGAAAGTGCTGAGATCACGATCTGAGAAGCCTGATGCTCCTCATACACATCAAGCCCCCCCACCATCCACTCGTGCCCGATACGGTTCATCACGGGCCGCAAGAGTTCGTCACCCAGCCGCGCCGCGCCGCAGCCCGAGGCATAAATCGACTTCAAGAGCTGCCTGGCCTCTCGAACCTCGCCCCGACTCAAGAGCAGGGTGAGACGATCACGAATCGGATCGTCGAGGGCGCCAACGTCAAACGAGGGCAGGGCGGCGAGCCTCACGATCTCGCTCGGGTCGCGATTCAACTCGCGGGCCAGCCGGATCGCTTCGGACCTGGGAATCAGCCGGTGCCTCCCCTGAGTCCGAACTGCCGAGATCGCACCCGAGTCGACCCAGCGCTTGACCGTACTCACACCCAGGCCCAGGGCATCGGCAACCGTTTGCGTCTTCAGGTAGTCGTCAGAACGTCCCATGAACGATTTCCGGAGTAGATGGACGGTGTGAACGTTTTCATCATACGAAGTATACCCGTCGCTGGAAAGATGTGTCGAGGATTTTCTAGAGATATTTTCCCAATTCGCTAAATTAATACTATATTATGCTATTTTAAACTGCATTCTGAGCAGGAGATCGTGAGTGGCTGAACGATTTTGTTGTGCGGGATGGACGTTTTCCCGTCCGGGTGCTTCCAGAATCGACGGCAAGCCGACAGGGACCACGCTTGGCTCGTTCATCGTGGTCTGGTAGCCTGTCTGGGGCAAATCGCGGAAGCTCTTGAGCGACCTGAACTTGGACAAAAGAGAGAGTGCTCGATCGCCTGGAGAAATGGGAGAGCTGGGGGCAAGAGGCAAGGGGAGGCGGCATGAGTGCGGGATGGGGGAATGAGGAGCGGTCGAGGCTCATGGAGCTTCTGAAGGAGCAAGCGCTTCGATTGGGGACGTTCACCCTCGCGAGCGGACGAACGTCTCACTATTATATTGATGGCAGGAAGGTCACCCTCTCGGCCGAAGGGGCACGCCTGATCGCACAGGGCGTGTTCCACCTGCTCGAGTCGCACCCCGAGGTCACGGCCGTGGGCGGATTGACGTTGGGCGCCGACCCAATAGTCGGGGCCACGCTGGCTCTTGCTTCGGCCCAGGGACGACCCGAGCTGCGAGGATTCCTGGTTCGAAAGCAAACGAAGGCCCACGGGATGGGAAACCTGGTGGAGGGCCCCCTGGAACCGGGCTCGACGGTCGCCATCGTCGACGATGTCGCCACGACCGGCGGTTCCTCGCTCCAGGCCATCGACGCCGTGGAGGCAATCGGCTGCAAGGTTGCCCTGGTGGCCGTTGTTCTCGATCGCCTCGAAGGCGCTGCCCAGGCGTTTGAATCGAGGGGCCTGTGCTTTCATCCCCTGCTTGACATCCGTGACCTGGGTGTCGAACCCCTGAAGGTCGATTGATGAACGCTCCGACGCCCGGGTGAAACCGGACCATCGCTCGCTTCACGGAGGATCGAACATGGAGACCAGCCTGCATCGCGCCCTCAAGGTCCACTACGGAACCGGGTCCGGCGGTCAATCCGAGGTGGTTTTGAAGGGCTTCCGGGTGGATGCCGTGGGCGAGACGGGGCTCCTTGTGGAGATTCAGTCCGGAGCACTCGGTCCTCTCCGGACCAAGCTGCGCAAGCTCTTGCCCGACCATCAGGTCCAGGTGGTCAAGCCGGTCCCGATCCAGCGGCGAGTGATCCGCCGCGCCCGACCCGATGGGCCCAATCTCTCCGCGCGCCGCAGTCCCAGGCGGGGAGCGATCCTCGACATCTTCGAGGATCTTGTGGGGCTGGCCCAGATCCTGGCGGACCCGAACCTGGTCATCGAGATCCTGGGAGTGGCGATCGATGAAGTGCGCGTTCCCCGGCGGCGACGGCCCGGATACCGTATTGCCGATCGCTCTTTGATCGAGGTGCTGGACCGGCGCAAAATCGAACGTCCCGCGGATCTCTGGACGCTCCTGCCCGGCGGATACGACTGGACCGAGCCATTTACCACGGCCGACATCGCCCGCCGGATCGACCGTCCGCTCTGGTTCGCGCAGCGGGTCGCGTACTGCCTGCGCCTCTCGGGCGCGGCCCTGATCGTCGGCAAACGAGGGAATCAGAGAGTTTATGCGAACAACGAGCTGGTTGATTGTCGCCGAGGATCGTGACACGCGCTGTCTGCCGGCACTTCCAGGTGCGCTGCCTCATCAGATATCAGCGTCTCACGGGCGTCGGCCAAGGCGGGCGTGATTTCGATGATGGTGTAGCGCCCGGCGAGATGCTGACGGAAGCGGAGGAATCCTTGCATTCCTGGTTGTTACAAGGGTCATTCGAGCAGATTCCGCTCCGGCTGTCGCGCGCGGGCTGTGTCAGTCCCCTGGTTGGGGTTCCTGCCCATCGGAGTTATCCTGCCCCATAGGGTGCATGGGAAGCTGTTACGGTCAACGACCAACGGCTGACCGCGGCCGGGACAGTGGCGAGCGTTAGAAACTATCCGAGAACGCCGTTTCGGCGTCCCGAATGCCTGGAAAAATAAGGGGTTACGACCGTTCTCGGATTGTTTCTGAGGAGACACTCGCCTCCAGCAGCCGGGCTTGGGGCGAGTGCAATTCACGCATCTTTTGAGGAATCACTGATCAGATATCCAGATCGACGGTGGCGAAGGCCCCTCCCGTCATGATCGCGGTCGTGCCCTGGGCGTTGTTGTCGCCTCCACGGCGGCCACCGTAAAGGAGCATGAGGTTGAATCGGGCGCGATCCCAGAGACGCGATTCCTGGGAATCAATCGGGTCTTTTGGAGCAGATCGTGCAATCCCTTCAACCCGAGAAAGTGATGCGGCATCCATGTTTTTGCTCAGCATGTTGAATGGAGGATCGACCAGATAAGAGAGTGCCAGGAGGAAGATGAAGCGAGAATCAACCATCCACTCGATCGGGATTCGCCCGCTTCGGATGGCGGTTTGACTGACGAACTAGCCCTCACGCGCTCCAACCAGCATCAAGGGCGAAGGTTCGGAATCGTGATGGAGTGGACGTTCGGAAGTTGCGATGCGCTGCCGGTCAGCAAAGTCCCATCGCAATTCTTCTCGAAAAATGGAGACACGAGGAGGTGCCTCGAAGCCCAGGTGTACCTGGTTGCCGCGTATCGAAACCACTGTGATGCGGATGTCATCCCCGATGACGATCTGTTCGTCAATTTTGCGGCTCAGAACCAACATGGCAAAACCTCCTCGCCGCGAAATGGCGCGGCAATCTCCTTGTCAGTTCAATCATGCGCCTGCCGATCGGGATGCATGTTTTGGATTCAGTTGTCAGTGGACGACGGTACCGAGAGAGCCCTGGCCGACGTCCCGGTGCGGAATATCCGAAAGCAAGCTCGCCATCTCCCTCGATCTTGCAGGGAGCCGGGGGACGGTGATGCGCGTCACACCAGACCGGGCCTGCGCGAAGCAAAATATCAAAGAGTACAAACAAAAAAAACTCCATGCAGGCGACCATTGCCTGTATAGAGCCATCTCAGCCCGGAGTACCCCGATCCGTCATGAAACGGGTACATTACCCAATGAGATTATCCGGCTGGGTCTTGCCTGTCAATCCAGGTTCTCCCCATCTTCGCGCCTTTTTTGGGGGGATCGTCTTGCCCACCGCCTGGCCGTCACATTAAGATCTATTATGTTGCTGCTTAGGACCCCTCGTGACGGGGTGGTCCAATTCAGAGGCGAAGCTTGCCAATCCCATCGAAGTTCTTTCCGTGGGGCAAGATCTGGCGTTGCCCTTTTTCCTGGACTCCCAGGCATGACCATGTCGAACTCGCGTGATCTCGCCGCAACGAGCAACCCGATCGACGATGGGTCCCCACCAGGCCGCTTCCGACAACTGCAACGGTATGTCGAATGGACGGAGGAGGACGCGGTCCTCCTAAAGTCGATTGCCCGAGACGTCGAACCCGCCTTCGATGCCATCGTCATCGATTTCTACGCTCAGATTGATCAACATCCACACATCCGATCCCTGATCAAGGGCGGCGACGAGCAGATCAACCATCTCAAGGGGACTCTTCATCGGTGGATCAGCGCTCTCTTCTCCGGGCGCTATGATGACGCGTACGCGCAAAACAGGTGGCGCGTGGGCATCCGTCACGCGGAGATCGGCCTGGACCAGGTTTTCTGTACGGCCGCGCTCTGTCGCGTTCGGGCCCAGCTCGTCGATGCCATCTTCGACCTCAAGGACCGCGATCCCGCGCTGCGCCAGGCAGCGGCCAGAGCGCTCAACAAGCTGCTGGACCTGGAGCTGGCCATCATCGATGACGCCTACCACAGCGAGTGGCTCGCCCGGCAGCAACGCATGGAGCGACTCGCCACCCTGGGGCAGATCGCCGGAGGCATTGCCCACGAGTTGCGCAACCCCCTGAGCGTGATCCAGACGTCCGTCTACCTCCTGCTCCACGCCCGCGAACCGTCCGCGGAGAAGACAGCCGAACACCTCCGGCGCATCGAACGCCACGTGAATCTGGCTGACGGGGTGATCGGGGCGCTCACGAGCTTCGCCAGCCTGCCTCGGCCCGATCCACAGCCATTTGCAATCCACGCATGCATTCAAGGCGTGCTTGAGCAGGAGTCGTTGCCAGAGGCCATCGAGGTCTCGCTGGAGGGCCTCGAAGGCTTGCCTCTCGTCGCGGCCGACGCCAGACAGATCCAGATCGTCCTCAGAAACCTGATCCGCAACGCCTGTGAGGCGATGGGAGCGACCGGGCGGCTGACCATCACCGGCATCGCCCAACGAGACACGGTGGAGATCGCCGTCGCCGACACCGGACCGGGAATTGCCGACGACCAGCTCGCAAAGATCATGGAGCCCTTCTTCACGACCAAGGGGCGCGGCTTGGGCCTGGGCCTTGCCATCTCGCGGACGATCGCCGAGAAGAACCATGGCGAATTGCTGGTCCGGAGCCGATCCGGGCAAGGGAGCACGTTTCTCCTGCGCCTTCGCGCCGCGGCACTAGCGTAGAAGGGAATTCATTCCGTTCTCCAACGCCCCCACGCCGCCCGCTCAAAGCGCGCTCCGCGCGGCGAGCGATCGTCTCTATAATGTGAGAAACTCGCAATCTCGAATCCCGAGAGGCCACGGACCATGAGTCGTGTCGGCGGCGGAATGGACCTGGAGCGCACGCTTCGGGAACAGTTCAGACTGGAGCAGTTCCGCGCCGGCCAGCGCGAGGTCATCGAGCAAGTTCTCGACGGCCGCGACGTCCTCTGCGTCATGCCGACCGGCGGTGGCAAGAGTCTTTGCTACCAGTTGCCGGCCCTGCTTCTGCCCGGCGTCACGCTGGTGGTCAGCCCGCTCATCGCCCTGATGAAAGATCAGGTCGATGCCCTCAACCAGCGGGGACTTTCCGCCACGTTGATCAACAGCACGCTCGACCTCGCCGAACAGCGGGCGCGAATGACCGAGGTCGAGGCCGGCCGCCATCGCCTTGTCTACGTCGCCCCGGAGCGGTTCCGCAGCCCCCGCTTCCTGGCGTTGATGGCCCGCATCCGCCCCAGCCTCATGGCCATCGACGAGGCCCACTGCATCAGCGAGTGGGGACACGACTTCCGCCCCGACTACGCCCGGCTGGGCCTGGCCAGGCGCAAGCTCGGCTCGCCGCCTTGCATCGCGCTCACCGCCACGGCCACCGACCAGGTGCGCCGCGATATCGCCCAACAGCTTGGCCTGCGCGAGCCCGAGCTGTTCATCACCGGTTTTGACCGGCCCAACCTCCGGTACGCCGTGATCGAGGCCGGGCGCGACGAGGCCAAGCTCGAGGAACTGGCCCGCGCCCTGAACCGCAACCACGGCCCCGCCATCGTCTACGCCTCCAGCCGGGCGCGGTGCGAGACCGTCGCCGGCTACCTGAGCGATCAGCTTCACCGCGAGACCGTCGTCTATCACGCCGGCCTCACCCGCGAACAGCGCACCGCCGCCCAGGAAAAATTCATGAGCGGCAAGGCCGAGATCGTGGTGGCGACCAACGCCTTCGGCATGGGCGTGAACAAGGCCAACATACGCATGGTGATTCATTTCAACATGCCTGGAACTCTGGAAGCGTACTATCAGGAAGCCGGCCGGGCCGGGCGCGACGGCGTTCCCGCGCTTTGCCTTTTGCTCTATTCCTACTCGGACCGCTTCATCCAGGAAATGTTCATCGACAACGAGTACCCGTCCCGCGGCGCCATCTACCAGATCTACGAGTTCCTCCGCGGCCTGGACGACGACCCGATCGAGATGACCCACACCGAGATCCGCGAGGCGGCCAACGTCGACCTCAACGATTCGGCCGTCGGCTCGGTGCTCAAGATCCTCGACAAATACGAGGCGATCGAGAAATTCCTCCCCAGCGAGAACAAGGCCATCGTCCGGATCAACGTCGAGCCCGACGAGAATGGCAACAGCCCCAGCCTGGTCGATCGCCTGAGCCCGCAGGCCAATATCCAGCGGACCGTCCTCCGGGGCCTGGAAGGCCTGGTGCGGGACCGCCTGGGCGAGCCAGTCTACTTTCGCCCCGATGAACTCGCCAAGTCTCTGGGCCTCGAACGGTCGGCCCTGACGCGGGCGATCCATGCCCTGACGGAAGAACTGCCCATCGACTACGTCCCGCCGTTTCGCGGCAATGCCATCCGCGTGCTCGACCGGACGAGGAAACCGCGCGATCTCCAGATCGATTTCGCCGCCCTCGAGAAGCGGCAGCAGCACGAGTACGCCAAGCTCGAGAGAATGATCGACTACTCCCGGAGCCGCCAGTGCCGGCGGTCGTTCATCCTCAATTACTTCGGCGAGCGTACCAGCGGCCCCCTCCGCTGTGGCGGCTGCGACAATTGCGGGCCCGGCCAAGACCTGGCGATTGCCGACTCGCCGCCAGCCGCGGCCGAGCTGCCGATCGACACCCCCGCGGGCAGGGAAATCTTGCTCAAGATCCTCTCCGGCATCGCCCGGGCGAAGGGGCGCGTCGGCAAGATCGCCGTCGCCCAGATGCTCACCGGCTCCGACTCCGAACGGATGGCCAAGGCGAAACTCGATCAACTGAGCACCTTCGGAATTCTCAAGGACAGCGGGTTCACGCGCAAGGAGGTCACCGAGAT
>JBMFUH010000196.1:0-9282 GCA_049966735.1 Isosphaeraceae bacterium | reverse complement strand
GCCCACGGCGAGCAGCATGCACAGCCGATGGCGGCGAACACGAATACTCGTGAGCATGGAGCTTGAGCCATCGCCAATCTCGCCGTCGATTCCTTCAGGTTTCCCCGTCATCCGCGGGCCGCGAATGAAGCTCCAGCCCAGCACCAGAAGACACGCACAGAGGGCGTTCAGGCTGGCGTTGACGGTTGGGAGAACGCGGACCCATGCCGAGGTCGCGCCACGGCGGGCCCTGGAAACGAGGGTCTTGAGCGCGGATGAGTCGTTCGAGTCGAAGAGACCGACAATGCGGCCGTGATCGACCAGGGCCAGCCGGTCGCTGTGGGCGATGGCCTCGCCGCCGTCCGGGGCGGGGGCGGGGTTGGCCATCACGCTGAGCTTGAACTTGTGCTGGATCAGGTCGTAGATCAGATCGCGAGGTCCCGTCAGGAACCACCAGCGATCGGGCAAGGCACCGAAGCGCTGGGCGTATTCCTTGAGGACCAGAGGGGTGTCATGCTCGGGGTTGACCGACAGGCTGACCAGCAGGACTGACGATCCCTCCAGTTTTTCCTGGAGGCTCTTCATGATCGAGCTGATCCGCGGGCAGGAGAGCTGGCAGCGTGTGAAGATGAACGAGACGATGCAGACCCGGTCGTCGAAGTCGCGCTCCGTGACGGTCCGTCCGGACCGTTCGACAAGCTGGAGCGAGCCCAGCGATTCCGCCAGGTCGCCCAGGTCCTGCGCCGCGCGGCTGGATTGGCCGGAACGGACGCCCGCGACAGGGGACACCACGGCCGAGGCCAGCACCGTGCCGACGACGATGAGAATGCCCCGCCAGTAAGATCCGGAAATGCTCATGATTTCGTGGTCAGCCCTGGTAACGTCCGCCCGAAACCGCGTCACCGGCGAGCCCGGGCAAGCAGGCAAGGCGGATCAAGGGCGCGCTCTCGATGCCGGACGCGGGGGCGACCCACGATCCCTCCTCGCCGGAATTTTCCTCGGCCGTGGGTTTCATGGCCAGGTCGGGAGTGAGCATCAAGGTCAGGAAGATGGCCATGACGCACGCCGGAATGATCAAGATATAAACCCATTTCCGCTCGAACTTCAAGTGCATGAAGTACCAGCCGACCATGCTCGCCTTGACCAGCGCCAGGCTCACCAGCCCGGAGACCAGGAGGGGAAAGTGGTCCTTGAAGAACATGGCGTAGAAATACTCGACGGCCGTGAGCACGGCGAGGATGAGCCAGACCCTCATGTAAGGCGCGTGCGACTCCACATCGAGTTCCTGGGCCATGTCCTCGTTGTGCACGATATACGCACTGAGATCTGGGGTTTCGGCCATGCTCGGGGTCCTCTCATGGTTTTGGTTTGAATGCCGCCGCGGCGGTGCGGCGCGATCCGCTCAGATAAGGTAAACGATGGTAAAAAGGATGATCCAGACCAGGTCGACGAAGTGCCAGTAAAGTCCGGCGAACTCAATGGGATTGTAATGCGTCTGGGTGAACACCCCGCGCAGCGTCTGGATGAAAATCAAGAGCAGCGTGATCACTCCGCCGGCGACGTGCAAGCCGTGAAAGCCCGTCATCGTGAAGAAGCAGGAGGCGAACAGGCTCACGCTGGGACGGAAATGTCCCGTGGGACTGATTCCCGGGGGATAATGCCTGCCGACCATCAATTCGTAGTATTCGTGAATTTGAATCGACAGGAAGATGCTGCCGAAGAGGATGGTGAGCCCCAGGAAGGCCAGACAGCGCTTTCGGCTCCCCTGCTGCATGCCCGACAGGGCCAGCACCATCGTCACCGAGGAACAAATCAGGACGAATGTATTGATCGCGGTGAGGTTGATCGAGAGCGGATTGGTCAGCCGGTCGTAGGGCTTGGGCCAGTTGTGGGGGACGACCGGCTCGACCAACGCGACGGCGCCCTGCTCCTTGAGCTGGGCGGCCAGTTCCTTGGCCTTGCTCTCGGTCAGGTGATTGACGACCGTGACCTCACCAGCCGCCGGCTTGGCTTCCGTGACGATCTCGTGGACTTCCGCTTCCTTGAGTTCCGGGGCCGCGGCCTGGATGATCTTTCCCACCTGCTCCGGGTTTTTACCGGCCGATTCGAGGACGACGCCATAGGTGCCCCGCACGTCCTTGTACGTGGTCGTCGGCGGGTAAAGATTGGTGTACGAGGTGGATGAGCTCCCCGAGCGGAGTACGATGTAAGAGCCGATGAGCCCGGTGAAGAACATGACTTCCGTGGCCAGGAAGAGCCACATGGCGACCTTGCCGGGCGTCACGGGGGCGTGATGACTTCGCGAGTGCGCCGCCTTCTGGGCGGCAGGTTGCGTCAAGGTCGGGGAAGCGGTGGCGTCGGCCATCGTGATTGAGTCCCTCGGAAGGAGAGCCTGACAGAAACGTCAACCGGCCAGAACGATCCTCAGGCCGGCATCGGATTGAGCAAAAGGAGCAAGAGAACAGCCGGCAGATAGACAAATGACATCCGCAGCAGCCGCCTGGCTGTCGCTTCCGAAACAGACGCCCAGAACCGAACAGCGGCGGACAGATACAAGGCCCCGAGCAAGAATGCCCCCACGAAGTAGAGGCTGCCGGCCAGACCGATGATCGCCGGCAGTAAGCCGGCGGGGATGAGCGCGAGCGCGTAAACCGTCGCCTGGCGGGCGGTCAAGGTCCCTTGAGGATCGACCTCCGGCAGCATCTTGAGTCCGCCTCGGGCATAGTCCTCGCGGTAGATCCAGGCGATGGCCAGAAAATGGGGAAACTGCCAGAGGAAGACGATCAGGAAGAGCGCCAGCGCCTCGATTCCCAAGGTTCCCGTCGCGGCCGCCCAGCCGATGACCGGCGGCAACGCGCCCGGCATGGCGCCGATGGCCGTGTTGAGCGTGGTCCACGGCTTCAGCGGTGTGTAGACAAGCACGTAGAGCAAGAGCGTGGTCACGGCCACGGCCGCGGCCAGAACATTGGCACCCGCCAGGAGGATCGACGTCCCGAGCAAACCCAGACCGACCCCGAACGCGGCCGCCCCGGCCGGCGTGACCCGGCGCGTGGGCAGAGGGCGGTTGGCGGTCCGCCGCATCCGGGCATCGCGAGCCCGCTCCATCCACTGGTTGAGCGCGCTGGCGCTCCCCGCGACCAGGGCCGTGCCGAAGAGCGTGAGCGAGAGCGTCGCGGGATGGGCGCTGCCGCGCGCTCCCAGGATGAATCCCACGCCCACCGTGATCAGGACCATCACCACGATCCGGGGCTTGGTCAGCGAGAAATAGGCAGCAGCCTTGCCCAGCGCGGCCGAAAGCAAGGCTTCGGCCGAGCACGATTCAAGAACTGGCTCAACGTAGGAAACCGCCGTTTTCAAGCAACAACCTCCAGGTTCGCCGGCACGGTTTGCGGGCCGGAGCTGTTGGGGAGAGGATCTGCCTCCACGCTCTCGACTGGCACGGCCGCCAGATGTCGCCAGGCGCGGAGTGCCAACGTCACGCTCGCGGCCAGCACGAGCGCCGCGCTTGTCTGATGGCCGGTCCGGATGACCGCCTCGTAGAATGTGACGGGCCCGGGCACGCCGCCGAAGGGCAAGAGATAAAAGAGCGCGGCCACGCCCAGGACAACCTGGACGCTCGCCAGCAGTCCCAGACTCGTCGCGGCCGGAACGAGCGCGGGCGCCTCGGCGCGGGTCTTCCCGATGAAAGCGCCGAGGACGATCGCGTGAGCGAGCACGGCCAGCGCCAGGAGTCCGTGGGCCGCAAGCGCCGGCACAGTGCCAAAATGCCGCAGCCAGGCACCGAAGATGATCTGAACATAAACCAGGGCCAGCATGATGAGGCTCCGCCGGCGGTAGCGGTGCACGTCAGGTAGCGCCTGGGCGTCACTCAGCCAGTCCCGTCCGGTGAGCACGCAGAGAGCGACCATCAGTCCGAAGAAGGCCTGGCCGGTGCAGCCGTGGACGGCTGCCAGCACGGTTGAGACCTGGGTGACGCGCGTTCCTCCCAGGACGCCCTGGACGATCACGGTCGCCAGGGCAACGAAGCCGAGGGCCTTCATCCACCGCCGTGGATCGAGGAAGGAGAGCCAAAGCGCCAGGCCGATGGTGGCCAGGCCGACCGCCGCGCCGTAAAGGCGGTGGGCATGCTCGACCTGAACGCCGAAGGGGGCGTTCCAGAAATCATAAAGGAACATATTGATCCCGAAGGTGCTAGGCCAGTCCGGGACGGCCAGGCCCACGCGGTAGGTTGTCACCGAGCCCCCGACGAAGAGCAGGGGGAGAGTGAAGACCGCGGCGACAAGGGCCAGCCAGTGCGGGCTCCGGCGATACCCCGGGCTCGCGTCAGGGCTGGTTGAGCTGGGACCTTGGAGCGTCATGATTGAACAGCTTGTTCTTAGATTGATGGAATGATCCCAGCCGCCGGAAGTCTGGCGGCCCGGCCGAAAAGACTGCCTCAGGCCATCACCGGATCGAGGACGATGCCGGCGGGCAAGGGCTCGGTCTGGGGCAAGTAATCTTCCTCGACCCCGGGAACGCTGTACTCGTAGGGAGCGTGATAGACCGTCGGAATCCGCGCGTAGTTATAGTGCGGCGGAGGCGACGAGATGGTCCACTCCAGGGTGTTGGCGTGCCAGGGGTTGTTTCCGGCCTTGGGGCCGATGAACAGGCTGGAAAGGAAGTTGTACGCGAAGATCAACTGGGTCAGTCCCAGCAGAAACGCGTTGTACGTCATGAACCGGTTCATGCCCATCACTCCGGCGGCCTGAAGGTACGGGTAAACCGTCGGGTCGGCGATCCGCCGCGGGTGACCGTGCATGCCGATGATGTGCATCAGGAAGAACGTGCCGTTGAAGAAGATGAAGGTGAGGATGAAGTGGATCACCCCCAGCTTCTCGTTCATCATCCGGCCGAACATCTTGGGGAACCAGTAGTAGATGGCCGCGAAGATGCCGAACGTGCTGCCGCCGAAGAGCACGTAGTGAATATGGCCGACAATGAAGTAGGTGTCGTGAATGTGCATGTCCACCGGCGTGGCCGCCATGAAAATTCCCGACAGGCCGCCGATGATGAACATCGCCACGAACGCCATGGCGTTGAGCATGGCCGAGGTGTACTGGATGCGTCCGCCCCACATCGTGCCCAGCCAGTTGAAGACCTTGATGGCCGAGGGGAGCGCGATCATCATCGTCGACAGCATGAACGTCGCGCCCAGGGATGGGTTCATCCCCGACTGGAACATGTGGTGTCCCCAGACGATGAATCCCAAACCGGCGATGCCGGCGATCGCCAGCACCATCGGCTTGTAGCCGAAGAGCGGCTTTCTCGAGTTGGTCGCGATGATGTCGGAGACCATGCCCATCGCCGGCAGGATCATGATGTAGACGGCCGGGTGGGAGTAGAACCAGAACAGGTGCTGCCAGAGCAGGGGACCACCACCGCCGACCACCGGCGGAGCGTTGGCCACCGTCCAGCCGACCGGACTGAAGAAGTTCGTGCCCACAACCCGGTCCAGAAGCTGCATGATCAGGGCCGAGGTCAAGACCGGCAACGCGAAGGCCTGGAGGATGGCCGTGATGAACATGGCCCAGACGGTCATGGGCATCCGGAACATCTTCATGCCGGGCGCCCGCAGCATGACGATCGTCGTGATGTAGTTGATCGACCCCATGAGCGACGAGATGCCGGCGAAGAGCAGGGCCATGAGCCAGAGTGTTTGCCCGTTGAGCGCTCCGGGGGTCGCCCACCTGAAGGCCGACGCGGGCGGATAGCTGGTCCAACCGTTTTCCGCCGATCCTCCCTCGACGAAGAAGGAGTAGGTGATGATGATGAAGGCGGGCCACATGAACCAGTAAGACAGCATGTTGAGCCTGGGAAAGGCCATGTCCCGGGCGCCAATCATCAGGGGGATGAGGAAGTTGCCGAACGCCCCTGTCAAGAGCGGGATGATCACGAAGAAGATCATGATCGTCGCGTGCATCGTGAACAGCTTGTTGTAGAACTCCGGCGGCATCTGGTAACCCAGCGCGGGGTTGGACCAGAGGGCCTGGCTCAAGATCGGAATGGGCTTCCAGGGCCAGGCAAGCTGCCAGCGCACGGCCATCGCCAAGAGTCCGCCCAGGACGAAGAAGATCAGCCCCGAGAAGAGGAACTGCAAACCAATGACCTTATGGTCGTGCGAGAAGACGTACTTGAAGATGAAATGCCGGGGCGCGGGATGAATGTGGTCAGCGCCATGACCATGATCGTGGCCGTGATCGACCTCCTGCCCCTGGGTCGCCGCGCCGTTGCCGGAACCGTTGCCGTTTGCCTGCGAACTCAACATCGATCACCTCCCTCCCGATTCCGGGGCCATCGCGAGCTGACTCTGGTTTTGCTCGGCGAGCTTTTCGCTCTGCCACTTCTGAAACTCTTCCTCGGTGTCGTGGACCGTGACGTTGCCCCGCATCTTGTAATGTCCCCAGCCGCAGAGCTCGGCGCAGGCCAGCTCGAACTTGCCGGCCCTGTCCGAATCGAACCAGACCGGGATCGTCATGCCCGGAACGGCGTCTTGCTTGATCCGCATCTGGGGGAGGAAGAACGAGTGGATGACGTCGGTGGACCTGAGGTAAATCAAGGCCGTCTGTTTCTTGACGAAGTGCAGGTCGTTGACCGTGAACAGGTCGTCCTGAGTGTGCAGTTTCGCGTCGGGTCCGGGGTAACGAATCACCCACTGAAACTGCCGTGCGGTGATCTCGGCCAGGGGAGGCACCTTGGGCGCGGCACTGCGAAACTTGATGCTCGCCCAGGTGTCCATCTGGTAGAGCGCGATGAACACGAGAATGGCGGCCGGGATGATCGTCCAGATCACTTCCAGCCGCTGGCTGCCGTGGAAGTACTGCGCCTGACGGATGGGCCGGCCTTGCTCGTCTCTCTGATCGGCGAAGCGATAGCTCACCCAGACCAGCACCACCTGGGTGCCGATGAAGACGATTCCCGTGATCACCAGAATAATCACGAACAGGCTGTCGATTTCCTTGCCGAACGTGGAGACGACGTGGTGAAAATCGCTTACGGGATTGGGAAGCCACCAGTCCGGAGCGAACGGGGCGTACAGAAACGTCCCCACGCTGAAGATGGCGGCCAGGGCAAAGAGGATGCTCCAGTAACGCACGGAAAAAGACCCCCCTCTAGCGGGCTACAAGTTCGGGTGCGAGGAACGGACAGACGAGGGCGCGATGGAGAAGACAGCGGAATTGGCGGATCAAACCCACGCCAACCTAGCGTGCGGCAACGGCCGGCGATTCGGCGGCTGCCGGCGAGGAAGGCCCGGCATCCTCGAGCAGGTCTGGCTCATAAGGGAGCTCCAGCACGAAGTTGACCAGGTCCCAGAGTTGCGCCTCGTTGATCAAACCAGGATAGTGGGATGGCATCTGGGCCCCCGTGATCCCCTTGGCAATGCGCCAGTAGATGTCGATGGGCCGGCGGCCACCTTTGTATATGCCCAGGTTGAGGTTGGCGGGACGCAGGGGGTTGCCCCAATCATCCAGCTTTTGCCCCCAGAGTTCTTTCATGGACTTGTCCAGGGCGTCGATGCGCTGTTGCCGCTCGCTGGGATTGCCGCCGAAGACCACCTCGTTGAAGATGTCCTGCGGAACGAAGCTCGGGCCGTCGCCTTTGGCCAAGCGGCCGTGACAGTCGGTGCAAACCAGCTTCGCCTCCTTGACCCTGCCCAGGAAGAGGTCGCGCCCGCGGAGAATGCTCTCCCGCGTGGAAGGCGTGCGCGGCATCGTCGGTTTCATGACCTGAGTCTGGGCGATCTTCCACTTGTTGATGACGGCTTGCGCCGCGTCATGAACGTCGTCCGCCGAGAGAGCGTTGGGATCGTTGGGGTCGGAGATGACCGCGACGTCGATCAGCTCCAGTTCGGTCTGACCGCGAATGCTGAGGAAAATCACATAATCAACCACCTGCTTGATCTCATCCTCGGAGAGCAGCGACGAGAACGCCGGCATCGACGTGCCGTGCAGCCCGCTCGTGACGGTCCGGATCAGGTCGTCCCGATGCGGCGGAGCACCATTGGGCGTGGAGGTGAACTTGAACTTGCCCAGGCGGTAATCCCGAGGAGTCGGAAAGAGAAACGCCGCGGTGGGCCCGTCGCCGGCGCCCGACACGCCGTGGCAGTGCAGGCAGTGCCTGCGGAAGAGGCCGTAGCCGCCGGCGATCTGCTTGCCGTCGGCACCCACATTCCGTTTGATGGACTGATCGACCCGCTGGTAGTTGGCCAGACGGGCTCCACCCGCAGTGAGCAAGACGCCCATCCCCTCGGGAACGGTGATATTTTGCGGGTCGGGACCATAAAGCTGGGCCAGCGCCTTGCGAACCTTGTTTTGAAGGCCGGGCTTGCCAGCCAGGTTGTTCCTGTCCTTGAGGTCCTTGGTCAGGGCCGCATTGTCCTCATACTGCATCTTGCCTACGAAGAAGCGGTCGGAACAGCCGGAAAGAGTGGGTATCAAGCACGAGAGAGCGAGGAGCTGACAAAGACGATACCGCACAATCACGCGAACATCCTCCCAATGATAGGTGGCGCGGCGACCCATCGAATTCGAAAGGGGTCCATCACTGGCAGGCCGAACGAGTTCAGCCGCTGACATAGGTGCGAGAGGAAGACGACTTCTGGCGGAGCGAGCTGCCCCTCACCATGCGTCTGGCCGATCCGATCCCGGTGTCGTGGCCGCCTGAGTAGAAGTCGAGGGCGACCAAAGTGTCGCGTTATTCTTGAGTCGGCACGACCCACCGTCAAGCCATCGGAGAGTCCCTACGCAAAGTTTATCCTAGTGATCCCTTACGAACGAGACAAGAGAGACAATGATTTCGTAAATTTCGTGGAAAACAAAAATTATGACACCTTCGAAATAACGCGATATTAACTTTCGAGCTCCAGTTGGGGCGTACATTTGGCCGATCAACAATCTAGTGCGAGCGACCATGCAAATGCTGACCTCCCGCACACGCGAGGAACGATACCAGACTCTCTCAAGCGGCAGGCTCGACATGAAAGGCAAGGCACCTGGGCAGATACCCGCTCCACAACCGCCTATCCCGCCCCCGCCTTCGTACTGGTCCGCCACGCGCCGACCCTTGCCGTCGCTCAGTCTGGTTGCGCCGCTCATGCTGGCGTATGAACTCGGCGTCCTCTGGCGCGGGGGAACCGCGTCGACCTCGGTGCGCACGGGGGCAGATGCGTGGATGCGGCACGCCCTGGCGGCCGTGGGGTTGACGGATCAGTGGCTGCCGCCCCTCGTGCTGGTGGTGATCCTCCTGGGATGGCAGGTGGCCAACCCC
>JBMFUH010000195.1:6810-9346 GCA_049966735.1 Isosphaeraceae bacterium | reverse complement strand
GCATTCCCGAGCCGGAACGAGCCGTCAGCGAAATTGTCCGGGTGCTCAGGACGGGGGGACGCTTCCTGTTCCTGGAACACGGGCTCAACGAGAACCCCGTTGTTCAGTACTGGCAACACGCGCTGACGCCGCTCCAGCGCAAGATTGCCGACGGCTGCCGGCTGGATCTCGATATCGAGGGACTGCTGCGCACCGGTTCGTTCAACGAGGTCCGCGTGGAGCGCTTTCAACTGGAACGGATTCCCCGGATCGTGGGCTCAATGTACCGCGGAGTAGCGGTGAAATGAAGAACCAGAGGACGCCGTGATTCCTCGGCGAGTATCGATTCAAAGCGTGAGACCTTCCTGGCCGCAAACCAGTCGCTCCCCATCGCCGTTGATTTCATGTGCCTGCCCCCTGAGCAGGCTGGCAAGCGCGGCCACGGCGTCCTCGGCATCACAGCCCTGGGCTTCGAGTGCCAGCATTGTTCCCTGCTCGGCCGCAAGGCTCAGCAATCCGAGAATGCTCTTGCCGTTGGCGATGAGCCCCTTGCACTGAACCTGGATCTCGGACTGGAACGTGTTGGCCAGTTCCACGAAGCTGCTGGCGACTCTGAGATGAAGTCCCAGAACATTGCCGACACCAACCAGGCGACGCGAGACTTGTGGATTCTCTTGCATCCGGAATGGACTCCGTCAGAGAGATCAACATCCGTGCTCACCGGATCGCGAATACCTCGGAAATTAGATGCATGGAATGAGACACGATCAAAAGAGGCTGCACCCAAGTCGAACCGATGGAAGAGATCGACCCCAGCATCTCGTCGAGAACGGTGCTCAGCTTTGAGCAAGCCCGGCTTGGAACCAAAACCAATGAGCCATCACACGAACCCGCAACGATTCCGTGAGAAGCGGTTGCAGGCCTGGTTCCAAAACGTTGTCTCGTGTGCCTGGAGATCATCGCCGCCGCGGGCAAGGCGAGTCCACTTCGTCAACGTCCTGCCACGAACCAAGAATTCTCCAGTCGATCTTCTGGCCATGAAGTCACCTACTCGTCCCGGCCGTGCCAGGTGACGCCGGATAAGCACTAGTCGAAAAAGAGCCCCGCGTCCTGACAAGAAAACCAGGCAGATCGCGGACCGCCAGCCATCGCCTGATGATGCTGGCAAGGCCTCACCAGCGGGGCGCGCGGCCGGCGACGGCATCGTGAACCGCCAGATCGACGGTTTCCGGATCGGCCTGTCGACCCATCCGGCGCCGGACCTCGGCATGGATCGCCGCCACGCAACCGCCAATGCCAGCGGCGAAGTCGCGTCCGAAACAGTGGTCGAAGCGAGCAATTTCCACCAGCCGGGCCGCCTCTCCATAGGCTCGCCGATAAGCCGTCGCGCTGCCCGGATCAACGGGGTCAAACATGGCTGGCGACTCCTCGAGATCGGGTGATTCCAGGAAACACTGCCACGCTACCGGGCGAAATCTCCTGTGAGAATGAGGCGAGATACGCAAGGCATTGCTCCGCGTTCCTCTGCCAGTAAATGCCTGAATGTACACTATACTGCCCAGGGAAGCAAGCCGATGCTCCGGCTAACAAGCAATGCATGCTAGCAAGGCGGGTAGGTGATTCGAGGCAATTCCTTAGATTGTCTATTTTTCCTGGCAACCCCAAGTTTGCAACTCATCCTTGATTCGCTAAACTAATAGTGTTGTCGGCTGTTCAAGGCCGTTCTTCGCGGGCTCGCGCGATGTTTCCGGCACGGCACGCTTCGAAATGTTGGAATCCTGACTGGCGGGTAGGCACGCTGGCTGTTGTCTTCCCAGACCTCCACTCTTGAGCACCGTCCTTCCTCGAGTCGCAACCATGGCAACGAAATCGGTCATCTCCCAGCAGAAACTACGCGGCGTGCCGAGCGACCGAGCTCAGCCGGCCTTTCCGACACGGCCTCCCGCGGGTGTTGAGGCGAAGGATAGCCAGCGTCGGCTGCGCTGGATCGAGCAAGTCAGCGGTCACAATCTGACTGGTCTGCCTTTGCCCAGGGTCGACGAGTTGCGCGGGCTCATCGAGAACCATGTGGGCTACATGCCCGTGCCGATGTCCGTCGCGGCCCCGCTGGTCGTGCACGGAGACCATGCGCGCGGCGAATTCGTCGTGCCGCTCTGCACGCTGGAAGGGACCCTGACGGAATTGATGAACCGAGGGCTCCAGGCCATCGCGCTCGCGGGGGGGTGCCGGACGGTCCATCTCAGGCAAGAGCTGAGTCGCAGTCCGGCGTTTTGTCTGCCCACGATCACCGAGATCGACTCGTTCCTGGGCTGGATCAACGAGCACGCCGACTCCATCTTGACAGCCGCCGAGAGCACCTCGCGCCACGGCCGCTTGCTCCGCGTCGATCCGACGCCCATCCAGCACTGGGTCGTGCTGGACTTTGTTTATGATACGGGCAACGAGGCCGGCCAGACCCTGGTCACCCTGGCCAGCGAGGCCGCCTGCCGGTACATCCAGCAGGAGACAGGTTTTCACTATTACCTGGAATCGGGCTATGGCGGCGACAGAAACCCAA
>JBMFUH010000195.1:0-6800 GCA_049966735.1 Isosphaeraceae bacterium | reverse complement strand
CAACGCGCCGGAACTTGATGGAAGGGCGCGGGCACGCCGTGACCGTGGAGTTCTCGCTGGACAGCAAGATCCTGGACTCGTTGGGAGTGACCTCGGAAGGGGTGCTCGATTTCCAGCAACTGGCCCTGACGTCGTCTCAGGCGGTGGGCATGCTGGGGAACAACTTCCACCTTGCCAGCACGCTTTCGGCCCTTTACCTGGCGACCGGCCAGGACACCGCATGCGTCGCCGAGAACGCGCTGGCCTTCGGCCAGGCCTCGCCGGACGGCGGCAGCGGGCTGCAATTCCGGATGACCCTGCCCTCTCTGACCGTGGGGACCGTTGGCGGGGGCACGCGGCTGCCTGCCCAGAAGCGGAACCTCGAACTGCTGGGCTGCGGCGCCCGGCTGCACGACTCGCGCAAGCTCGCCGAGATCATCGCCGCCTCGGCGGCAGCGGTCGAGCTGTCGCTCATGGCCCGCGTCGTCTCCGGCCGCTTCACCGAGACCTGCGCTCTTTAGCGGTTTTTGGGTCGATAGCTTCCCGTAGGGCCCGCTGTGCGGACCAAATGCCCCGGCCAAGGGTCCGCACAGCGGGCCCTACGATACTTTGCCAGGGGCCCGGTTTGCTTCATCGACCCGGGCGTACGATGGCGGCGCCCAGACCGGCGGCTCGAGCCTGGCCCCGGCCCAGCAGGTTCATCTCGGTGAAGTAGCTGTTCACGCCCAGAGGGGTCAATCCCACGCCGAAGAGCGGATTCGTGTAAGGGTTCGAAAGCAGCGCCCCGGCGTAAGAAAATCCCGGATACCCCGCGCCGAATGGGTAACCATACCCGTAGCCGTAGCCTCCCATCGTGCCGTAGCCCCCCATCATGGGGTAGCCGAAACCTCCGTAGCCAAGGCCCCCGATTCCGTAGCCCATCATCGGATACCCGAAGCCGTAGCCGCCGTAAAATCCTGGATAGCCGTAGCCATAGCCGTAAAATCCTGGATAGCCGTAGCCGCCGTAAAATCCTGGATAGCCGTAGCCGTAGCCAAAAAACTGGGCCTGGCACGTTCGGGGGGTGAAGGCGAAGGACACGAGAGCCAGGGCCAGGACCCATCCCGCAAGGTGCATCGATCGTCGACTCGGGCACATGATGTGGCTCCAGTTGCAAGAAGGGACTCGAGAGGCCGCCAGCGCGACCTCTTCTACTATTATTGCAATCCTACGGCGACAAGTTAGTGTGCATCAATTCAGCGCTGTTTTCGCGGTTTCGCGGATTTTGCCGGTCGGCCAGTTCGATCATTCCTCGTTGTGCACTGGCGCTGATGGCTGACCTGACCGAGCACGCTAAACTGAAAGGCTAGAGCGGTTCTCGGGTCGATGGCTTATCGTAGGGCCCGCTGTGCGGACCGTTCCGGGGCATGTGCGGACCGATGGCCGGGGCATTTGGTCCGCACAGCGGGCCCTACGAGAGTGGAACCGGAGGTCAGCAATTCGCGATTCTTGTCCGCAGTGAAACACCGTTGTCTTGAGGAATCATGGAGCTTTGACGATGCCTGGACCCTTGACCGGTCTGATACCTGCCGCCCACACGCCACTTGCCGCCGATGGAACCTTCGCCCTGGAGGTGGTCGACCAGCAGGCCCAGCTCTTCGTGGAGTTGGGAATTCGCGGCGTGTTCGTGGGAGGGACGACCGGTGAGTTCGCCTCCTTGAGCCTGGAAGAGCGAAAAGCCCTGGCCGAGCGCTGGTGCAAGACGGCCGGTGGATCCTTGCGGGTCGCCGTCCACGTCGGCCACAACTGTCTGCCGGAGGCCGTCGCGCTCGCCGCCCACGCGCGCCAGGCCGGCGCCGCGGCCATCGCCGCGAGCGCGCCCAGCTACTTCAAACCGGCCACGGTTGCCGATCTCATCGACTTCTGCGCTCCCATCGCCGCCGCGGCCGACCCACTTCCCTTCTACTATTACGACATCCCCGGCATGACCGGCGTGCGCCTGCGGACGTCTGACTTTCTGCATCAAGCGCGGTTCCGCGTCCCCACGCTTCGCGGCCTGAAATTCTCCAATCACGATCTGCTCGAGCTCCAGGAATGCGTTCGGCTCGACCACGGCGCCTTCGATGTGCTCTTCGGCACCGACGAGTATCTGCTGGCCGGGCTTTGCCTGGGCGTTCGAGGCGCGGTGGGAAGCACGTACAACTTCGCGGCGCCGGTTTACCAGAGACTCCTCAATGCCGTCGACAGATCCGACCTCGAGGCCGCCCGCGCCCTGCAAGGACAATCGGTCGACCTCATCAAGATCCTGGGCGAGTTCGGTTTTCTCGCGGCCTCCAAGAGTGTGATGGCCATGCTGGGGGTGGATTGCGGCCCCGTCCGTCCTCCGCTTCGCAATCTCACCCTCCAGGAGCGGCAAGCGCTCTGGGACCGACTCAGTCCGCTGGACGTCTTCCCTCGGCCCCTCAAGCGCCCGGGTTGACCGTGCCAAGCGCCTGGGTTGACCGCAGGCGTGCGGGGCTCACTCAGCCAGCGGCATGATCTCGACCTTGCGAAACTCCAAAGAGATGGCCAAACTCGCCGTTGAACTTCTTGTAATGATCATAGTAAACCTTGAGCACACCATCTTCGACCCGGAACGTGTCGAGATCATCCCCGCCCAGGGCACGGCCCTTGAGCTTGGGCGTCCAGCCCGTCAGGTCCTTGCCGCCCAACAGGCTCGTCCACTTCCCCTTGGGGAAATCGGCGGCGGCGGCCTTCGGGTTTGCCAGCGCCTTCATGCAGGCCCGCAGTGCCGCGGCGGCTCCCCGCGCTCCCGCGCGACGTCCCTTGGGCAGCTCGGCCGCGGGCTGAGGATCGAGCAGCGCCCGGCAAATCGCGCTCGCGCCCGTCCAGGTCGTGCCCATGTGGCCGATCACCAGCCCTTTGTTGACCCGCCGGGCGTCCTCGAGAAACGCCAAGGCGGCCTGGGGATTGTTCCAGCTCGACGGCAGAACGCGAAAACCCTTCTCCTGGAAGAACGCCACCGAAGGGTAATGATCGCGCATTTCGTAGTGCCAATCGCACATGATGATATCTTTGGGAATTCGATCGATGGCCGGGGCGGTGCCGTTGGCGCTTGACTCCCACTTGCCGTAGTGCATCGTCTTGTCGTCGAGCAGCCGGTCGGCCCACATGAGCATCGTCAGCTTCTTATCCTTGACGATGTGCGAGTGTAAATCATTGACGGCCTTGGCGAAGACCTCGGCCGGGTTCTTGCCCCGGCACCGCGGGCACTGGTCGCTGGCCACGAAGAAGACCTCGTCCATGCCGACGTGGAAGGCGTCGGCGGCGAAGGCGTCGGCCAGCTCGTCGACGAGCGCGAAGACGACCTTGTTGACCTCCGGATGCAGCGGACACCAGCTCCGGCAATAGATGCCCTTGTTGTCGGCGGGAATGTTCGGGGTCTCATCAAACTGAGGGTACTTCTTCAAGAGAGGCGCCGTGGTCCGCCCCCACGATTGATGTCCGAGGCAGTTGAGCTGGGGAATCAGGTCGATGCCCCGCTGCCGGCAATAGCTGGCCAGATCGCGAGCGTCGGCCCGCGACAGCCCCCGGCCTTGCCGCAGCTCGGGATGCGACTGGAACTCAAAGCCGTAATTGACCTCAAGAACCACGACGTTGATCCCCATGGGCTTCAAGGCCTCGTCGATGGTCTGCTTGAACAGCGGCAAGTCGTCGCGTCCCGGGGCCATGAGATGGACCGCGCGCCAGGTCGATTTCTCTTGCTCCGGGGTCAAGACCTCCAGCGCCCGCCCTTCCCGCGGCATCGAACCGAGCAAGGAAAGCAGGCAGCCACAGAACAACGCGGTTTCGCGCATGAGAAACTCCTCCCGTCAGATGACGAGATGTTCGCCGACAAATCGAATTCCAGACGCCGCGATCAGCCTTCTCTGAGGACTGTTCTTCTGCAAGGAGACCCTGCCGCTGGCCAGCCAGATGTACTCGGCGTGCATGGCGTCGAGCAAAGGAGCCGAACCGCGCAACCAGTCCCTCAGCCAACGGTGTTTCTCGATGACGTCTTGCACGTGATGGGAGGCGGCGGGGTGCACCTCTACCCAGTGGATCTGATCGTTTCGCTTGTCGAGGGCGCGACCGATCTCGTAATCCCAGCGAGCTGCATTGGGGTGATCGTCGCGCAGGGCCCGATCGAGATGGACACTTCCGCGAAGTCTCCGTGATTCCTGAGACCTGATCCGGGCTCGATCCGCCGGATCGATCGCCTGCAATCCCGCGCAACACGCCGCCGAGAGCCCCTCTGTTCCGACGACGGCAGCTTGGAACCTCATGGGAATTCGCGCCCCTTTCGACTGACTGATCACATCCGCGACGACATCCGCGGCTCTGCCGCTGAAATCCGTGAGGCCTCCCCAACCGGCAACACCAGGGTCGTCATTTCCCGGGTCGAGTTCGGAGATGTTCCGGGTCTCATGGGTAAACCCGTCGAAGTAGTAGACTCGAATCTCCTTTTTCAGAACCGCTGTCGCGAGCGTCTTCATTTGTTGAGTCGGCTTGATGTCGAGCAGTTGGAGCAAGAATTTCTGGTCTGCGTCCTGGTTTCGGATCACGGACAAGGCCCAGACCAGGTCCAGGACGTGAGGCGAATGAGTGGAAAGGCAAACCCGATAGCCTCGAGACAACAGATCAAGAACCAGCAGGAGAACCACCGAGATGGCCTGGGGATGGAGCCCCATTTCCAACTCCTCGATGACAACCCACCTCACACTTCCCCTGCGAGCGGACTTCGTGGGGGGAAGAAGCCAGTAGAATCCGAGGAGAAGCGGCACGAACTCGCGCTGACCGGCTGACCATACCATGAACGGCAGGGGAGGCGCGCCTGGTGAGGTTCTGAGAACGAGCCTCTTCTGTGCGCCGTATTGATCAACCTCCAGCGTGAAGCCCGCGAAGACGGATTCCTGAAGCAGGACCCGCTCCTGAGCCTTCAATCTTCGTGTCTGGGGAAAGAGCGATTCGGCCCTCCCCAACCCCAGTTCCATGAGTCGCCGGATTTTCTCGCTGAAGTCGCGTACCACGAAAGGGTCTCCGGGGCTGTAGTCGGAGAACGTGCGGGGCCATCCTTTTCCCAGCGTGAGCACTCGCTGCGCGGGGATGAAGAAGAGAGACTCTTTCGTTTTTCTCTGCCGTTTAACAAGGTCCTCCAGATGCACGACCTCTTCGTTCACGGCCAGGCGGCTTTCGTCCTCCCTCCAGACCGAACTCATTCCTTCGCCGAGAAAGGAGTCCAGGAAGGTTCCTACCTTCTTGTCCCACTCCAGCCCCTGCCGCTTCATCTCGGCGAGAGTGGGGCCCGTGTCGACGAGCAGCTTGAGGAATTGCAGGAGGATGCTCTTCCCGGTAGCCTGAGGGCCGACGAAGACCGTCAAGTCACCAAACTTGACCATTGCGTGTGCGAGCGGGCCAAGTCGAGACGCCTCGAGGCTTTGGACTTTCATCAGCTCAACGTCCAGCCATTGCGGTATGGTCGATGGATCAGACGCTCGGCCTCGGGGGCATTGTGGGCATAGAGCTTGGCGGCGTCCCACTCGAGCTTCTTGCCCACACGATAGGCCACGTTGCCCAGATGGTTCGCTTCCGTCAGCCAGCCGGAGTACGCGAAGGCGCAGGTGGTGGGCTTGCCGGTCTTGCAGGCGTGAATCCACTCCGCATGATGGCCGATCGACTTGGGAATGAAGGGCTCGGGGCGCTTGAAGTCGCGGAACTCCTTCTCGGGCAGGAGCACATGCCGGCCGTAATCCGCCAGGAGCATTCCCCGAGGGCCCTTGAACAACACCCCGCTGTCCCACTTGGGGATGGCCCCGGTCTTCCAGTCCTCGGGCTTGTCTGCGCCCTGGTACCAGGTGAGCTGAACCGCGGGCTGGTCGCCGCTGGCGACGTAGTCGTAAACCACGTGCATCGAAGCCGGGGCGATTTCCGGATGAGGCGGCGGACCGAACGCCTCGATGGTCCTGGGAGCCTGGAGCTTGAGCGCCCAGAACGGCAGGTCGATCCAGTGCGAGCCCAGATCGCTCATGGTGCCGTTGCCGAAATCCCACCAGCGGTACCACTTGGGCCCGGGCCAGTAGACCTCGTGAAACGGCCGCGCCGGCGCGGGGCCCAGCCAGAGATCCCAGTCCAGCCCCTTGGGCAAGGGCGACGAGCCCGTGGGCCGCTCGCGCACCGAGACGATGTCACCGTTCTTCCTGGCGTCCGCCTCGGACTGCCGGCCCCAGGCCCTGCCGACCCAGACATGCACCTCGCGGACCGGCCCGATGGCTCCGGTCTGGATGAGCTCGACCACGCGGCGGTAATTGTCGCCGGCATGGATCTGCGTGCCCATCTGGGTAGCGACCTTGGCCGCGGCGGCCGCCTCGCGCACGACGCGCGCCTCCCAGATGCCATGGGTCAGAGGTTTCTCGCAGTAAACGTGCTTTCCCAGGCGAAGTGCGGGCAGCGTGGCGAAGGCGTGGGTATGCTCCGTCGTGCTCACGACCACGGCGTCAAACTCGCCGGCGTGGTCGTAGACCTTGCGAAAGTCACGGCATTTTCTGGCCTTGGGGTGCTTCGCGGCGGCCCGCTCGACCGCGGGTTCGTAGACGTCGCAGAGGGCCACGATGTTCTCGGAGGAAACGTCCGCGAGGTTGGCCCCGCCCCGGCCTCCCACCCCGATCACGGCGATGTTCAACTTCTCGTTCAGGTTCCCGCCCCGCACGACGGCCGGGAACGCGAACGCGCCCGCCGCAAGACCGATCGCGCCGGTAAACTGTCTCCGCGTGCAGCGATCCGCATGAGACGTACTCTCGGATTTC
>JBMFUH010000194.1:0-9350 GCA_049966735.1 Isosphaeraceae bacterium | reverse complement strand
GAGCGGATTGAAATGAACGTCCGCGAACGCGAAGTCGGTGACCACGCAAGAAAAGCCGTCGGCCTTGATCTGGCGGGCGGCCTCGCCGATGGGCAGATCCGCGTAGACATTGGACATGATCCCCAGCTTCAGGTTCTTCTTCGCCTTGGCCCGCGGCTCGGGCCCGGCCGCGGCCTTGACCAGCGCCGGGGCTGCCAGGCCCAGACCGGCCGCAGCCGTCATCTCCAGCCAGGCACGGCGGGAAAGAGTGCTTGTATGTCGGGGATTTCCCATCAAGTTCTGCTTGGTCATGTTTTTTCCCTCAGAGTCAGTGAAAGGTCATTCGCCGATTCTAGTTCGTGGTTTCCTTCATCGCTACCGGCCCAAAATGGGCCGGAACAAGATAGCCCAGGGCAACGCCCTGGGATTCGTGTTCCACGGCGATGCCTTGGGATTCGATTTCAACAGGGACGGATCAAGAAAGCTTTGGCAATTCAAAGCCCTTGCGTCGAGGCCGCGCCAGGAGCAGGTTGGCCTGGTCGTCGCCGACGAACTTCTCGCCCACGGGGTCCCAGTAGAGCTTGCGCCCCACGATCCGGCAGATGTTCACCAGGTGGCAAAGCGTGGTCGCGCGATGGCCGGTCTCGGCGCAGGCGGTGGGCGTCTTCCGGCTGCGGACGCAGTCGAAGAAGTTCTGGATGTGGGCGATCGACTCGCCGCGTCCCTCCTTGGTGTCGGGAGGAGCTCCCTTGAGCAGGTCGGCTGGGTCGGCGGTGAAGCTGCCGCGCTTGATCTCGATCTGGCCATGCTCGCCCACGAAGATTGCCCCCAGGCCAGAAGCCTGGCTACGTTTCTTGCCTTCCAGCTTGAGCAGCGTGCCGTTGGCGAAGCGGGCCGTGACCTTGGCAAACTGTCCCGCTTCCTCGGGTCCGATCTCGACGGGCCCGGTCGTGTCGGTTCCCAACGCACACTGAACCTGATCCAGGCTGTGCGTGCCCCAGCCGGTGACGCCCCACGACTGGCCGCCGGTGTCGTAATCGATGTAGTTGCCCCAGCCGAACTGAAGGTCGTGATGGTAGGGCCTCAGCTCGGCCTGGTTGCACCACTCGTTCCAGTCCAGCCCCTTGGGAATCGGCTCCGGCATCCGCGGCGTCCAGCCCATGCCGGGCTCGAAGTTGTAGGTGATGACCGTGTGAATCTTGCCAATTGCCCCCTCGCGCACCAGCTTGCTGGCGTACTGGTTGATCGGCATCGACCGCTGCTGCGATCCGACCTGGAGAACGCGGTTGTACTTCTTGACCGCGTCGGTGAGGTATCGGCCCTCGGCCACGGTGAGCGACATCGGCTTCTCGCAGTAGACGTCGCGGCCGGACTGGAGCACGTGAGTGCAGATCAAGACGCGGGCGTGCGTCGTCGTCTCGACGAAGACGGCGTCGAGCTTTTCTTTCTCGAGCATCACGCGGTAGTTCTGGTAGAGCTTCCACTTGTCCGCGCCGGGAACGGCCTTGGCCGTTTCGTGGCAGCGAGGCAGATAGCAATCAGCGCCGGCGACCACCTCCGCGCCGGGAAGGGCCTCTCCGGTCAAGATCCAGCGCGCCCGGCCGCCCAGTCCGATGAAGCCGAGCTGGATCCGATCGTTGGCTCCGGGCCGGCCAGGCGCGGCCAGGACGTCTGACGAGACGATTGTGGGGAACGCGAGCGTCGATGCGGTTGCGGCCATCGCGGAGCCGCGAAGCCATTGGCGACGGTTCATGGAAGACCCTTTCTCGGTGATATCAAGGATTTGGGAACCTGAGAATCGGGCAGGGCTCAGGCAGGGGAAAACGTCGGTGTGTTCCGTGGACCGCCAGCTTCGCCGCCGGAGGACCTGGGAATGAAAAACAGCTCTTCCGGCGCACAACACACACCTCGGTGCCACCTTGGCAGGACGTCTTCCGACCCGCCCGGGGCCGGGTACATCCTCACTGATTGTCAGGCCTGCCCGTGGCCGGGTCAAGGAGGTCCAGGAAGAGCTGACTGACGATTCCAATTCCCTGGCTCGGAAAAACGGCCGCGGCTATGATTGATGTCAGGAGGGCCCCATGCCGTTGCGCGATCACTACCGGCCACCGGTCTCAAAACGATCTTCGTGGGAAGGGTTCCACGGTCTCTGGCCAGGCGTCATCGTGCAGCGGCTCGTCCCCCAACTGCCCGACAACTTCGTGGCGGAGCCGCGCGTGCATCTGGGCAGCTACTACGAAATCGACGTCTGCACATTCGAGCAAGACGATGATGATGAGGGCGTCTCCGGCCCCGTCTGGGAGACACACGGCGGCAGCGCAACGGCGACTCAGACTCAAGCCCCGCCGGCGCCGACGCTGACTCTCGATGCCGAATTCCCGGATCAGTACACCTACGAGGTCCTGATTTTTGACCGCGAGCAGGATCGTCGATTGGTGGCAGCCGTCGAGATCGTCAGCCCCGCCAATAAGGATCGCGCCGAGAGCCGCCAGTTGTTTGTCGCCAAGTGCTTCAACCTGCTGCGCCAGGACGTCTGTCTGTCGCTCGTCGATCTGGTCACGATCCGCCACTTCAACTTGTATACCGAACTGCTTTCCCTGCTGAAACAGAGCAACCTCGCGTTCGAAAGCGCGCCGCCCATCTACGCGGTGACGTGTCGCAAGAGACAGGACGGCCGGCAGACGAAACTGGACGCCTGGGCGTTCCCTCTGGCCATTGGTCGGCCACTCCCCGCCCTGCCGATCTGGTTGTCGGAAACCCAGAACGTCACGCTCGAGCTGGAAGCGAGCTACGAGGAAACCTGCCGGGTGCTGAGGATTCCGTCAGGGAGTTAGGGCGAATCTCCCAGATGGGCAACAGGCTGGCGATGATCTGCCCGATGCTGAGCGACTACTGTTGGCAGAACACCACGCCCCTGTGCGCGGCGGGCGACGTCCTCTCGGTCACGTTCGAGCCGGGCGTGGTCCAGTACCGCCTCGCGGCGGAGTGAGGGGAAGACCCGGGAGCTTGACAAAAACCGGGGAGCAGCCATGGTAGAAGGCAGGACCGGCAAGCTGCTGGCGGCCAGAAACCGGATGACGCACCATGGCGGATGACGTCGGAACCAAACGGCTGTACCGCGTGCTCGCTCAGGATGACGACCGGGCGCGGAAGCTCGCGGTCGAATCGACACTTCTCGCCCAACACCACCGGAATTTCGAGAGTTCTCGCCGAACGCCACCGCGTGGCCTACATCCCTCGTCCCGGCGGCCAGAGGCAATCCAGGGGACGCAGAACGACCCCGAATGCACTCCCAGGCGGAGCGGGGAACGAGCTCAAGCGATTCTCTTTCAGTTGGTTATGTCAACAGAATGGTGATGTGCGGCGAGGACTCTCGTTAAATCCTCTTTATTTCGTTGCCGGTCGGGCGCTGGTTGTCGCTGAAGAGGGGAAGAGGGCCAAGCGGCCCTCGAAGATCAGCCATCAAAAACAGGGAGAACGATCATGTTGAGCAGCTTGAAAGGCAGGGCATGGATTGCCGCGCTAGCGGTGGGCAGCCTTCTCTTGGTCGGCACGGTCGCGGCGAGGGCCGATGATGCCAAGGCCAAGAAGGGCGAGCATGGTCCGGTGGCCAAGAAGGGTGAGCATCATCCAGCGGCCACGACCGCCGGGCCAGCAGCGAAACAGGGCATGCATGGCCAGAAGCAAGCGGCTGCCAAGGCGCACAAGACGGAACACAGCCGCGCGCAGGCCGCCGCCGTCCAGCACAAATCCAAGGCCAAGCAGGGCGCTGCGGCGGCCCACAAGGGTCCCGGCGCGCACCCGGGCGCGGGCCACTGGGCTGAACTCAAGAGGCACAAGGCGGCCGCCTCGAATAAGGCAAAGGTGACAAAAGTAGCCAAGACCGTCGGCCACAAGGCTCCCGGGGGCAAGTGCGGGTGCCCCCAGTGTGCCAAGCGATCCAGTGCAGCCGGACATCACGCGGCCAAAGCGAAGAAGGTTGCCCACGCCGACCACGGGAAAGCTCGTGGACATCGGGGCAAAGGCCACTGGTCCCATCACCGGGGACATGGCGCACACAAAGCGGTATGCCATTGCGCAAGCATGCATAAGAAGCATGGACACCACGGCCGGCACGGGCAAGCCTCCTCTCGGTCATCTCACGGGAGGCGAGCCCATTTTGCCAGCCAACATCGCGGCGAACGCGGACACCACTCCAAGGGCCGCGGAAGCCATGGACACCACGGGCATAAGCATCATCGCCATCATCGCGACGCATGAGTCCTGATGTGCGGCGCGGCGATGCCGGCCGCTCTGGAGGCGCTTCGCTGGGGCCAATTTCTGGGGATTCGGCCCCGGCGGCGCACGCTCCATCTCGTCTGCAAATCCGCCCCGTCCGCAATCACTGGGCGAAACATTCCTGCTCTTGGCGATAGAGATGCGGATCTCCGGTGTACTGCTCCCAAAGTCCGAGTAACTGCTCGTGGATCGGAAGCAGTTGGGTCCGGACCTTCTTGCTGATGTCGGCATTGATCAACCGCCGCGACTCCAGAAACCGCAGCCACGCGGGCATGGCCTGAAAGAGCGCCGCTGCGGCGTGGTACCGCCCGCTCATCATGCCCATCAAGCTACCGAGGTGAACATCAAGCGTCACGCGGTCGGGGCAAAGCGGATGGGTCGGATCGCGTGGTTTCGGAAGTTTGCGATCGGGGTGCATCATCTGTTCCAGCATGCTCGGCCGGGGATCCAGATTGCCAGCGCGCCGGCGAGTGAAATAACGTGTGAGCTCCTGACTGACCAGATCGCCTCGAGTGAACGGCACTCCTTCCTCGCGGCGAAGATAGCCGACGAATTCGGTGATTAGCCGGAACAGGTTGATCTCGCCCTGCTCGGGGGCCTCCTCGTTCTCACCCTCATCGTCATCCCAATCGTCGCGGTGTTTGCTTCGTGGCGAGCTAAGGGCAAAGTCCTCCGTTCGCCATTCCCGTCCCGACGTCCCCGTCACGTTGACGAGGAAATCACCCAGATAATCCGCGCGCGGGTCCTCGATCAAGAAATGGATCCGATCGAGCAAAGCCGGATCGGCCGGGCCGGGAGAGCTCGTGTGTTCGAGGTAGTGGAAGATCTCGTAATGGACTGCTCGTTTCGCGAACTCCGTGACACCCCAGGGGACGATGTTGGTAGAGGACTTCACGACCGGCCAGGCGATCCGTGAGCACTCGACCAGTAGGTCAAGCTGGCCATGGTATCTCAGGTAGTCCAGGGAAAGGTTGACCGTGTCGATGTCTTGCCCGGCCCGAACAGCCAGATCTCGCGCCAGAGCAGGCAGAGCGTCGTATCTGTCCTCCGCCAACGCATCAAGCAAGCACCAGTTCAGATAATAGGATGCGCTTTTGTTGAACACTTCGGGCAGACGATCGCGGAGAGCCTCGACCAGCTCGGCAAACCAGCGGCGATCACCGCGCCGCACCACCTCGCGGCGCAGTTGATCCAGCATTCCAAAGGCCAGTTCGTCATCCATGACCCCGGGGTCATCCAGAGCCTTGAGGAAGAGAACGATCCGATCTTGACCGGTGGAACGCTCGAACTCTTTCCAGAATTCCTCCCCTTTCTCGAACGCTGGATCTCGTGGCTCGGCGAGTTCTGAAGGTTGTGCCGCCTGCCCGGCAGGCTGGTGAGACTCTGATAACGGGCGGGATGCCGGACGAAGCGATTCGACCAGGGCAGACGCAGACGCGCTCTTGTCATCTCGTCTCTCTGCCTCGGCTTGGTCCCTGGCAAGGCAACATTTCTTGTACTTCCTGCCGCTGCCACACGGACATGGATCATTGCGTTTAGCTCTCATCGCGATCCCTCAAGCCAGGTTTGCGTGTCGGGAGATGCCCGCAATCATAACTCATTGGGCCTCTGCGTTCGATACGCGCGTCGCGGAAGTGCTGTAGGGTCCGCTGTGCGGACCGATGGCCGGGGCATCTTGTCCGCGGAGCCGACCCAACGGAACGGGGAGCCGGGAAGCAATTGACCCGAAAACCGCTTGACGGTCTTGGGGAATCGTCCTACACTCCTGCCCCGAAGTCTCGTCAGGATGGTGTTTCCCGGGCTGTTCGGATTGTGCGCGATGCCGGCGGCACGGTTGCGGTTCATGACATTTCGCCCTGTCCTCCGAATTGTGAGTCCTGGAGATGACGCGGAAAGGATTCCGCCCCATGTGCTCGACGAGCAGGTCATGGTTTGTCACTGGCCTCTCGGCCACGACCTTGATCTTGCTGGGAAGCCTTGCCAACCTGGCTGGCTGCAATCCCCGCACCGATCAGCTCCGGCCAGACAACCTGTTCGCCCGGATCGGTCACAGGACTGGTGAGGTCATCGAGCCCAGAAAATGCATGCTGCGGGTGGCGATCCTCGATCGGGCCCTCGGTGATCCGGCGATCAACGAGGCGGTCTGGAAGGTGGCCGATGAACAGGTCATCGCGCCGGAGGCGCGGCGGGCGCTCGAGGTCAACGGGCTGAGGATCGGTGTGATCACGGGCGAACCGCCCCCCGAGCTGGAATCCGTTCTCCTTGCGCCTCCGCCGCACAAGGTAGAGCCGGCGACGTTTCTGCTTGATGAGGGTGATCCGACCCTGATCAGCATCAGCGCGCCCATCGATCAGGTCACGCTGCTGGTGAATCGCGATAACCGGCCCTACGGTAAGGATTACCAGAGGGCCAGCGGCTATTTTCGGGTGACCGCGAACCACGACGGAACCAACAAGGTCGGCCTCCGGCTCACGCCCGAGATTCATCACGGGGCGTTCCAGCGGTCGTTCCAGCCCACTCCCTATTCTCCCCAGCAATTCAAGATCAGCGACGGTCAGCAAACCGAGACGCTCGGCGATCTGTCGGCCTTCTTGACACTGGAACCCGGCCAGGCGGTCGTTGTCGGCTGTCGGCCGGAACAGAAGCGGAGCCTGGGGAGTTTCCTGCTCACTCAGGGCGAAGCGAACGCGGAGCAGAGGCGACAGAAGCTGGTCATGGTGTGGGCCAGCAGGAACCAGCTTGGAGCGATCGGCGAGAAGCCAACCAAGAGCGACCGGCCGCAACCGAGCACGAAGCCCCTCGTTCCGGACCCGCGCAACAAGGCTGCCTCGCCCGCTCCGCCGACCAAGCAGGCGACGACCCAATAAAACAACGCGTCAGGCAAGGATGGATGGAACCTGGGTTATTCCAGCCGGGGAGTGAGGACCATGGACGGGAGACTCCGATGGAGCCGAAGTCGGTTCGCGCCGGGAACCGAGCCGTACGGAAACGTGTCTGCCAGACGATGGACGACTCACGCCGGCCATGAGTCCATTCCCGCACCGTTTCGGCTATCATGGACCCGATCAGAAGCACAGCGACCCTCCGGAGCCTCGCCGCCCTTGTCGTCTTCAGCGCATCCTTCAGAAAGAATGGTTGTCCTGGATGGATCAGAGGGCGAAGGAGGAGGACAGATCCTCCGCACGGCGCTCTCGCTCTCACTCCTGACCGGCCGGCCGTTCCGGATGGTCAAGATCCGGGCCAATCGCGACAAGCCCGGACTGCGCCCGCAGCATCTCAAGGCGGTTGAAGCCGCGGCTCTTCTCGGCCAGGCCGGGGTGAAGGGAAGCTCGGTGGGATCTCGGGAGCTGATCTTCCACCCGGGCGTGTACGCTCCTCGCGACCTGACCATCGACATCGGCACGGCTGGCTCGACGAGTCTGGTACTTCAGACGCTGCACTTGCCTCTGGCGTCGCGGGCGGAATCAGCCGTGCGGGTGGTGCTGACCGGCGGGACGTTCAACCCCAAGGCGCCTGCTTACCCGTTTCTCAACCGGACCTGGCGGGCGTTTCTGGCGGAGTTCGGCATGCCGGTCGCCCTGGCGATGCCCTCGGCCGGTTTCTATCCCCGGGGAGGTGGACGGCTGGACGCCTGGATCGAGCCGGCGAGGCCGAGGGCCTGGATTCAAGTCGACCGCAAGCCGCTCGCGCGGATTCGAGGGGTGGCCGGCGTGGCAAACCTCCGCGAGGACATCGCCCGGCGGCTGCGCGATCGGGCCGCTCTGCGGCTGGAGGAAGAGGGCCTGAGTGCGGACCTGGAAATCGAGACGGCCCGCTGGCCCAGTCCGGGCCAGGGAGCGGCCATCGCCCTGGTTGCCGAGCACGAAGGTTCGGTCCCAGCCACGTTTCTGGGCCTGGGCGAGCGCGGGAAGCCCGCCGAGGAGGTGGCCGACGAGGCCGTCGATCAGTTGCTGGCCTTCGAAGCCGTGGAGCAAGGGGCGGTCGACCCGCACTCGGCCGACCAGATCCTCCTGCCGCTCGCGCTTGCCGAAGGGCGGTCGATCTACACGGTGACCGAGGTGACCGAGCACCTGAAAACCAACGCCGCGACCATTCGCGCCTTCCTTGATCGTCAGATCGAGATTGAAGAACCCGTCGACCTCGTCTCTCCGGGACGGGTCGTGGTGGGATGAAAGCCAGGCACCGCGGAGGGACCAAGCGGAGACGCGGCGGCCGGGGGAAAGAGCCTTCCCCCGGCTGCTCAGGCGTCACCACTCTGGAGCCGCCAGGCGATAGACGAGCACCGGAGTCCGCTTCCGGGTGATGGCGCCCGCCACCTCGCTGCGAAGGTGACCGGAGGCCTTCGATAAATGGTCGTGAATTCGAGAGGGATCGACGGGCTGACTCTGCCACTGGTCGACAGCCAGGGTCACGAGCAATCGCGAGGCGTCAGGCGCCGGCTCGACGTCCAGAACCCGCAGATCCTGGAGCACCGAGTCGCCGCACTCGGCCAGGACCTCCTCGAGCGTCTCGGCCACCTGATGGCAGAGCTGAAGCGCCTTGCGATCCAGCCCCGGTCGAGAACGCCCCTGAGGGGGCCGCACTCCGGTCGCCGATCTCGACCTGCCGCGCGGGCCCATGCCGTCGTCGTCGCTCAGCTCGGCGCAGAGTCCATACATCCTCTTCCGAGATACGATGGTATCCTTCATGATGTGTCTCTCTATTCTTCATATAAAAAGATCTTGTAGATCTTCGCGGCCAGGGCATGCCCGTCGCCGGAGCAGATCCGGCGAGCGCCGCGGATGACAGAACCCGATCGAGGGTGAGAGAACCCGGGCCCAGCGTAGGGCCAGTGCCAGTTGGTGACCGCGGGGCGGTGCTAGCCCAGTTGCAAATGGCGAACAGGGCTCAGGATCGACGACTCAATCAGGTGGGTTTTATTAGGCATCGTCGGTATCCTCCCGTATGCATGAGAGCGTGGACAGGACGTGAGCCCTCAGGCTGTCACGAACAGCGATTCATGCTGCTTCTATCATAGTCGCGTCAGAGCGTTTGATCAACCAAACTCTGCAAGTTATACCTCGCACGGGTGTAAGACGCGGTTCGCGCCGGCC
>JBMFUH010000193.1:0-9363 GCA_049966735.1 Isosphaeraceae bacterium | reverse complement strand
CGGGCAAGGGCTATGTCGTCCTCCTTCGCCCTGCCGACTCTCCCTATCGGGTTGCGGACATCAGCCTGCACGGCCTGGACCCGGATGGAGTTTATACGCTTACTCCGTTGCCGGGTTTCTCGGGTGACCAGCGCAAGGGTACCGGCAGAGAGCTGAGCGCCTCATGGAGCATCGCTCTCCTCTCCCCAGGCAGCTCGCAGGTATGGAGGTATGCGAAGCAGGCTCGCTGATGGCAACCGAACAATCGAAGGCCGTCCAGGCAAGTTCAGGGCTTGCCAGCGTCCCGGACGCGTACCAGCTTCATGATGCGTCCGGAGACGTTCCAGTCTTGAACGTAGAGGTTGCCGTCCCTGTCCCAGCACGAGCCGTGGGTGCCGCTGAAGATGCCCTCGATCCACTGCTCCCGCGGCACATTGTAGTTTGCTCGCTTCGCGGGATCGGAATTGAAGCCGAGGACCGCCATGATGGTGTTGCTCTTGTCGAGGATGACGAGCCGACCGTGGAGATCGGGCACCGAGACGTAATCACCTTGCACCTGGGCCGACGTCGGCATGCCCAGACCGGTCACGACCTCGGCGAGGAAATTGCCGTCGAGATCGTAATGCAGCAGGCGGCCCTTGGGCTCGTGATTGCGGTCGCAGATCAAGAGGCGAGGCGGACTATACCGCGTGTCGAGCGTCATGCCGTGCGCGGTGTTGAATTCCTTGAGGCCGTTTCCCTTCTTGCCGAAGTGCATCAGGTACTTTCCGGTCTTGTCGAACTTGAAGATGTGATCGCTTGCGTACCCATCCGCCAGGAAGATGTCGCCGCCAGGCGCGACGGTGATGGCCGTGGGGTTGAATTTCGGGAGGTTCAGGCCCGACTCCTTGGGGAACGGCAACTTCAAGATGATGTCGCCGGTCTGGGCGTTGAACTTGATCCCCTCGGCGTTGTTGTTCCGCGCCCCGTAGATGAACTCGCCCTCCGCTTCCCGGCGGATCTTCATGTCGTGAATGTCGGAATACTTGTCGCCGAGGAAGCTGCGAGCCACCTTGCCCTCGGGCGTGAAGATGAAGACACCGGCGTGGGAACTCGTGTAGATATACCCCTCCTTGTCGACGACAACGCTGCCGTGACAGGGCCCGATCACCGACTTGCCATCGGGCCCGAGGCCCCAGCCCGGCACCGTGTCAAACGTCATGATCCCGCATCCCATGCGCACGGGTTCTGGCGTATCCGCCGCCGGGGCGGGCGAGGCGTTACAAAAAACGAGAACCGCAGCGCTGAATACAACACACTTGCTCATCCTGCGAACTCCTGGTGGTTCATTGTCGACGCGTGTCGAGATGATTCCGAAGTGCCGCCCAGTCGCGACCGCGCGCGAGCTGGCGGGACGAGGCATTATCACCCAAATCCTCGAAAAGTGCCAGCAAGGCTCCACAAGAGCGGTTTTAGGGATCGATGGCTCCCGAATAGGGGCAGGAAGGACCGATTGAGTTCGGTCCCCCCTCCGAACCGGTCTCATGAGCGGGATGTGGAAACGGATCAAGGCCATGATGATGTGACCTCCGCGGACGAAAGGGCGGGGCAAAAAGGAACACAAACCTCGACCTCGACTCTACTCGATGTGGAAATTCGTCGACCAACCCTCGAACAAGTGCTTAATATGGGCAAGGCAAGGTAATCACGCACCGGCCTTCCCGCTTGATACCAAGGGTGTTCTCATGCTTGGGCTTCTTGCTTCCACTTGCGCTGATTGGCTATAATTTATATTGCGTGACAGAGTAGAAATGGTCATGACGAACGCGACTCGAGAGAAGCGCCACGACGTAGATGGGTTCACGATGAGAAGAGAACGCTGATCTCGAGCTGCCACGTTGCGGAATCGAAAGGAGTGGTCGGTCGCTGGAGAACGCTTCGTGGCCGGGGGACGGAGACAGGTGGTCGTCCGCTGGTTCAGCGTTTGATTGAGCCTGATGTGCCGGCACGGTGCGGTCTCTCGGAAGAGTCGGGCATTCGCGGCGACTGACCTCCCAGGAGGTTGCGCGATGCACGCGTTTTATCGCATCCAGCATCACGGAGAGGAGATCGCTACGGCTGACACGCTTGATCAGGCGCGGACGATCGTGCGAGACTCCCGTCCCGGTTGTTACAGAATTGTCGAAGTTCGGGATACACCCGACTCAGACGGTCATCTCATGACCAGGAACTGGGGGCGAATGATCCATCCCGATGATGGACCGGTCGTCCTCGATCCCGTGGACGCGTCCTGAATGGAGGTAGGGTCATGAGCGTCACATCCCTGGAAATGCCGCGGCCACAACCGCGGTCAAAGGAAATCCCCATCAGGACCATTCTGGATCCCCGCTTTCCCCAGCCCGGGCGTTATTCCGAGTTTGGCGTGCCCGAGGTGCCGCGGCCCGCGGCCGACCTGCTTTACAGGGCTCTGATCGACTGCCCGGAGAGGAGCCTGGATGCCCAGGTCGTGGAATCCGGGCTCCTGAAGGCTGCTGGAACCCTGGTCGAGGGGGTGATCCAGTTTCTGGCCCAAGACCCTAGCTCGGTGTTGGCCGCGAGCCAACACCGAGCGTTTTGACTCCAGACCGCTTTTCACCGAGCAGCGGATTCAGACCGAACATTGAGGGTCCGGGCCGCTTGGGTCTTCACCCGCGCGGCTTCGTTGAAGCCGCTGCTCGCAGCAGGTTCCAGCCCGCGATCTTGTGCAGGACCACGCGGAACACACTCCCGCGACCAGGCATGCGCGGACGACCAAGGTCGAGTCGATTCTCCAAACCGCTATTGGTCGACTCAATCCCTGTACGCGACGCGTAATGCTCCTTGTACACATCGGTCGCCTCTTCCACGCGACGTCCCGCAAGCCGACGCTCCTGGTCGGTGAATTCTAAAGTGAACTTACCATCACTTGTATTCTCGATCGGACAGTGCTGCCGAAACGGACATATAAGCGTATCAAGGGAGTACTCCCGAACAAAGTCGGCGGCCCTGGCCATGGTGAATCCGACAATCGTCTCTTCGTCAATGCGATCATCTGGATCGGCCGCAGGGGGCTGCTTGGCGAGACCTGCTTGAACGGTCCGGAAGTTGGAACACCGTCGCCCAGTGGTTCCCGCGCTGCTTCAAGAAGGACGTCAGGGGTCGAGTCCTCCCGCCTCTCGGCGGCGATCCAGACGTCGAGCAATTGACGTTAATGCTGGTCTCGCCGCGCCCGCCCCACTCTCGAAACTGGTATGATAACCGCGTGGCAGGCGCAATCTGACCGCAGAGGAGGTAGGCTGCGGAATATGCGAATAAGCTCCTGCGTCCCACTCCTCGGGGATTTTCGGAAAGGACGAGCGGAGATCGTTCCCAGCCGGTTCCATGCCGCATCGCTCACAACCCTTCAGGTCATACGGCCGGAAGCTATTCACCGAACAAGACAAAACCATGATTCGTAACATGCTTTTGCTGCTTCCAGTATTTGTCGCCGTCTCCTTGGCACGAGGTGGTGAGCCGCCGCGGATCGTCCGGCACGTCCATGTGTACCACGAGAAAGGCCGCTTCGTGGGTTGGCCGGCGAACCATGGGGCCTGGTCGTGGGGCGACGAGTTTCTCGTGGCCTTCAGTCGCGGTTTTTTTCGCGAGGGAAGTCCTGATGATTACCACCTCGACCCGACCATGCCCGAGGATTTCCTCTTCGCCCGAAGTCGCGACGGCGGCGACACCTGGATGATCGAGACACCTCAGCCGCCCGGAACGCTCAAAGGGACGCGTGGCCAGCGCCACGCCGTCATGCCCCCGGGCCTCGAGGAAGATCGACCGGCCGACTTCCAGGGCCGGCTGGATTTCTCGAATCCCGATTTCGCTCTGTTCGTCCGAATGGAAAGCCACCGTGGTGGAGCGTCGCACTTCTACGAGTCGACCGATCGTGGCAGGAGCTGGTGCGGTCCCTACCGGCTCCCCCTATTCGGTCTGAAAGGCGTCATGGGGCGAACCGATTACCTCGTGAGCAGCCGCGACCGCGCCCTTGTCTTCCTTACCAGCACCAAGTCGAACGGTAACGAGGGCCGCCCATTCGTAGCCCAGACTGCGGACGGAGGCCGTTCGTGGCAATTCGTTTCATTCATCGGCCCCGAGCCGGCCGGCTACGCTGTGTGCCCCTCGACCGTACGGCTGTCCACTGGCGAATTGGTCACGGCCGTACGCGTGAGTGGCGAGCCTCACCAATCGATCCAGGCGTTCGCCTCGCGTGACGGCGGCAAGACCTGGTCGTTCCTCGCGACGCCTGCCCCCGACACCGGCAACGGCAACCCGCCGTGCCTTAACGCGTTGCCCGATGGCCGACTGTGCCTGACCTATGGTCATCGGGCCGCGCCTTATCCAGTCCTGGCCCGCCTGAGCACCGACAACGGAAAGAACTGGAGCCTCCCAGTCACCGTTCGCGGCGACGGCGACAGCCATGACACCGGCTATCCCCGCTCCTTCGTGCGGACCGATGGCAAGATTGTTACCGTCTACGCGTTCCACGGGACGTCCACGCCAGGGGCCACTACCCTCGATGCGACAATCTGGGACCCGGGAACGCCGTAACTTCGCGGTGCTGACCGCACCAGTACCGCGGGCGCTCGTTGGGACTGGAAACAGCGACGCAGTTTCCCACCTTCGGTCCGACAGGCCGAAGTCGACCGAACCGAGGATACTTCGGTCGATCACACGGACGCGTGGCATTCTCGCTTGACCGGCGCGCGTGGCGGACGAATGGATCATTGCGACTGGTCGGGGCGCTCACTATGATCGACAATGGTGCCTTGGGCATCGATGTCTCTTCGTGCTCGAGCGGTTGAATCAGATGTCCCCACCGCGGCCTGCGCTCCGCGACGCACAATCGGCATGATGAGCTCGCCGAGCGTCGTCCGGAACCGTAGCGCGGCGGTGTCCGCGAGCGAGGGGGCCGGCCCGCTTCCGCGGCTGCCCCGGGGACTTCGATCGGGGCGAGCGGCGCCGTACAGTAGGGTGATCATTCGCCCGTCCGTGTGCGCGGGCGCGGATCCCCATGCTCGTCGTCAAGGCGATCGACCGCGAGGCCCTCTTCTGGGAACATGAGGCGAACCGGGCGGTCCGCGCGAGCCGGCGGAAGCTCGTGGCCGTCCGGGGCAAGCCGTGGGAGTTGTAGGACTTGGACACTGATCGGACCGAACGGCGCGATCTGGCATCGAGGCACCCGGAGTCGATCGCGGCGCTCTCCACCCGCTGGGGCGATCGGGCCAGGCGATTGAAAACGCTCGCTTCCCCTCCGGGTGGAACGGCGCGGAAGAATTGACATGATCAGATATTTCGGATGGATCAACGTCGTGGTGGTGTTGGGGGCCCTGGCCCCCGGGGATGCGTCCGGCATCGAGGACCACAGGCCCAACGTGATCGTCATCCTCGCCGATGACCTCGGGCCGGGCGACCTGTCGTGTTACGGCGGCTCGATCCCGACGCCACAGATCGACCGGATGGCGAAGGAGGGAGTGCGGTTCACCCGGTATTACGCGGCCGCGCCGATCTGCTCGGCATCGCGGTGCGGGCTGATCACCGGCCAGTTCCCGGCCCAGTGGCGGATCACCAGCTATCTTCAGACCCGCGCCGGTAACCGAGCATGCGGACAGGCCGATTTCCTCGATCCGAAGGCGCCGTCGCTGCCCAGGGCGTTGCAGGCGGCCGGCTACAGAACCGTCCATGTCGGCAAGTGGCACCTCGGCGGCGGCCGGGACGTGAAGGCCCCGCCTCGGTTCGCCGCCTACGGGTACGACTACGGACTTGGCACCTGGGAGAGCCCCGAGCCCCAGCCGAATCTTACCGCCCGCGACTGGATCTGGTCGGCGGACGACCTTGTGAAGCGTTGGGAACGGACGGCATGGATGTGCGGCGCGGCCGAAGGGTGCGTCGAACGCTCTGTGAACAAGCCGTGTTTCGTGAACCTCTGGCTGGACGATCCGCACACGCCATGGGTCCCTTCGGCCAACGATCAGAAGGTCGGCAAGGATGGCCGGGCCACAGGGCGGGGAGATACCAAGGAGCGACTCCGCGGGGTGATCGTCGAGCTCGATCGGCAGGTCGGCAAGCTGCTCGACGCTCTGCGCAATCATCGCGCGGGCCGCCCGACGATCGTGTTGTTCGTCTCCGACAACGGACCCTTGCCGTCGTTCCAACGGGCCCGGACCGTCGGTCTGCGGGGGAGCAAGCTCAGCCTCTACGAGGGCGGGGTCCGGCTCCCGTTCATCGCCTGGGGGCCTGGCATCGTCCCCGCCGGGTTGACGAATGACGCGACCGTGCTCGCCGCGGTGGACCTGTTTCCCAGCCTGTGTCACCTCCGCGGCGCTCCCTTGCCGGCGGGATATAAGAGCGACGGCGAAGACATGAGTTCGGCCCTCCTCGGGAAATCCCCCCGGCGGACTCGGCCCCTCTTCTGGGAGTACGGCCGGAACGACCGGTCGTTCAACTACCCCCGCGGCGACGACCGATCTCCCAACCTGGCCGTGCTCGACGGGGATTGGAAAATGCTGGTGAATGACGATGGCCGCGGCCCGGAACTGTACCACCTCACCGACGACCCGAAGGAAGCGAGGAACCGCCTCGCCGACGAGCCGATCGTGGCACGCCGGCTGCTCGACGCCGTCTTGAAGTGGAGGAAATCCCTGCCCTGAGAGATCGCTGATACCAGGACCGGCTCTCTCGTGGAAGCGCTGGCGCCATGTTCCAGACAGGGCTCACTGTCTCGCGGACAGAGGCTCGCCTACATCTCCCACGATCTCTCCCTGGCCCATTGATCTGTCCCCTTCGCGCGACGATAATCCGGATGACTTCAGCGAAGACCTCGTCATCAACGGGAGGCGCGAGATGGTACCGCAGATCCGCGATTCCTCGATGTTCCGCCGCCAATCATCCAGTACCGGACAATCTGGTGCGCCGTTGCCTCGTCCACGTGAAAGCCGCCGGTTCCCACCAGCGGTCTGGTTCTTCAGCCTCACATCAACCCTTCTTGTGATCGGTACGGCAAGCGGTTCATCCGATACGTCTTACCTCGCGGATGGCTGGGCCATTCAGTCGTCCGCGAAAGTCCCCGCGGGCGGCGCGACAATCTCCTCGCCGGCATTCAAGCCTTCTGGGTGGCACAAAGCGACCGTTCCTTCCACCGTTGTCGGTAATCTCGTTGAAGATGGCGTCTATTCGAACCCTTTCCTCGGCATGAATCTCCGTTCTCTCCCCGGCATGACATACCCGATCGGCGCCAATTTCTCTCATATACCGCTCTCTGCCGACAGTCCGTTCAAGACTTCTTGGTGGTACCGTAGAGAGTTCCAGGTGAGGCCAGAGCGCGCTGGTCAGGTGTGGTTACACTTCGACGGCATCAACGACCGTGCAAATATCTGGCTGAATGGCGAGCTCATCGCGGATGTCAACCGGATCGCGGGCGCCTATCGAACTTACACGTTTAACGTCACACGTACCATTCAAACCCAGCAACCCAATGTGCTCGCGGTCGAAGTCTTTCCCCCCGAGGTGAATAGCCTGGCGCTTACGTGGGTTGATTGGAACCCGATGCCTCCGGATAAAAACATGGGATTGTGGCGTGATGTTTATGTCAGGACCACCGGTCCCGTGGCGTTGCGCTATTCGCAGGTCGTGACCAAAGTTGACCTGCCTTCGCTGGACAAGGCCCATCTGATCATCTCGGCCGACGTCGAGAATTCCGACGACAAACCAGTACACGCGATCTTGAGGGGGGAGATCGACACGATCCGGTTTGCACAGACGGTCGACCTGGCCGCGCGCGAACAGAAGCATGTTGAGTTCAGCCCTCATAAGTTCAAGCAATTGAACATGGCTCATCCTCGCCTTTGGTGGCCAGTCCACGTCGGCCCGCAGAACCTCTATGACCTGAACCTGGAAGTCACCGTGCGCGGCACGACGTCCGATCGTGCCGCGATCCGCTTCGGCGTCCGCGAAGCCACTTCGGAGTTGAACAGCAAGGGCTACCGCGTGTTCAAGGTCAACGGCAAACCGATCCTCGTCCGCGGTGGTGGTTGGGCGCCTGATATGTTCCTACGCCCGTCTGCCGAACGCGAGGCTGCACAAATACGTTACGTGCAGGACATGAACCTCAACGCGATCCGGTTCGAAGGAAAGACCGAGCGCGGCCGGTTTCTGGAATTGTGCGATCGCGCAGGCATCATGGTCATCGCGGGCTGGTGCTGCTGCGACTATTGGGAGCGGTCGAGCCAGTGGAAAGAACGTGATTACGACATTGCCGCCGAATCTTTGCGTGATCAGATCAGGAGGATCCGCAATCATCCTTGCCTCATCACCTACTGGTACGGGAGCGATGGACCGCCCAATGCTCGGGCGGAAAGAAACTATCTCGCGGTTCTCAAGGAGCTCGACTGGCCAAATTCCGCCCAGTCCTCCGCTACAGCCCAAAAGTCGCCCGTGGGTGAGCCGACCGGCATTCGGATGACTGGTCCTTACGAATATGTCCCACCGGTTTACTGGTACGTGGACACGAAGGCCGGCGGGGCTTACTGCTTCAACACCGAGACAAGTCCAGGGCCAGCCGTGCCGCCCGTCGAAAGCCTGCGCCGCATGCTGCCCAAAGAACACCTCTGGCCGATCGACGAGTTCTGGAATTACCATGCGGGAGGTGGACCCTTCAGGAGCGTGGCCATCTTCACTGAAGCGCTGAATCGGCGACTAGGAGAGGCGAAGAACGTTGAGAATTACGCGATGAAAGCCCAGGTCATGGCCTACGACGGCGAGCGGGCTATGTTCGAGGCGTACGCCCGTAACAAGTACGATTCCACCGGAGTCATCCAATGGATGATCAACAACGCCTGGCCATCGATGATCTGGCACCTTTTCGACTATTACCTCAGGCCGGGTGGCGGGTATTTCGGTACCAAGAAAGCCTGCGAACCACTTCATATCCAATATTCCTATGACGACCGGTCCGTGGAGGTGGTCAATTCCTTCTACCGCGAGTTCAAGGGGTTGGTCGCGACCGCCGAGATCTACAATCTTGACATGACGAAGAAAATCTCCAGGCAGGCGTCCGTCGCCATCGCGCCCGACGGCAGGGTGCGTGCGTTTGTCCTGCCGGAACCCGCCGGATTGACATCAACCTATTTCGTGAAGCTCACACTCACAGACGCCTCCGGCCAGCCAGTGAGTTCGAACTTTTACTGGCTCTCAACGACGCCCGACACGTTGGGCGAGCCCAGGAGAGGATCGAGCTGGTATTACAGGCCGACCGAGCAGTTCGCTGATTTCACGGCTTTGAACACGCTGCCGCCTGTGGAACTGAAGATTTCGGTCAAATCGGAGGAGCGCGGGAAGGAGACCACCACG
>JBMFUH010000192.1:8060-9393 GCA_049966735.1 Isosphaeraceae bacterium | reverse complement strand
AGCGGGAGAAGGCAAGGCAATGTGCGCGCGCAGGTCAGTGAACCAGCCCAGGCTCGGTTCTCACGGCTCCCAGGAGAGCCCGATCTCGATCACGGTTCAGGCCCGCGCATACGTTGCCTCGACGGCGGGTTCTTCCTTTTCGTCGGGGTCGACGTTGAAGTGGGCGACGCGGATCGACTGGCCGTCCTGCGGTGTGATCTCGATCCGCCAGCCCCAGTCCGGGCCGGGAGGCACGCTGTACGACCCCTCGACGGAGATCGTGCCGCCGATCGGCGTCGGCCCCTTGCAGGCCATGATCTTCCGGCCCATGTGCCAGGTGTCGATCCAGTGCCCGGAGACCTCGCCGATTTTGGGGTCGAAGCCCAGCAGCAACGAGCCTTCCTGCGGCTCCCCCTGGTGAGCCCAGGTGTAGTCGAGCCGGATGAATTTGCCGCCGAGGACGGGGGTCACCGTCAACTCCGACGGCGACTCGTCCGGCCTGCCCGAGTTGGGATCGTGCAGGGTGTTCGTTCCGCGCCAGGCCCCTGCGCACGAGAGCAGCCCATGAAGCACGCTCATTGCATCGTCCCCCTTGTTGGCCCAGTCGACACCCGACCTCGAGCGACGCGGAGGTCACTTCTTGTCTTCCGGTCCGAACCGGATGTTCCCGGTGAATTTGCCGATCTGTACGTTGGCCGAATGGGCGTTCAGTTTGCGGCCGTAGCAGACGACGTTGTCGAAGAGTATATCCTCGACGCGGTTGGATTCGCTCGCTCCCTGAACGACCACGCGCGCGGGACCAGGCTTCTCGCCAGCCAGCATGATGTTCTTGAAGATGATATTCCGGATCGAGCCTGGTTTCTTCACCACCATGTACTGGTTCACCGTGGGCCGGAGCGTGATGAAATCGCGCTGGCCTTCCCCCTCGATCCGGAAGTTCTCGAAACGGGCGTTGCGGATGGGCATCAGCTCGCCCGGTTCCAGCAAGAACGGCGTCATCCGGTAATGGACGATGTCGCAGTCGTGGTAGTGCAAATCCTCGATCGCGGGTGCCTGGGATTCGTGGGCGAAGAGGAAGATGCGGGCCCGATCACACCAGAAAATGCAGTTCCGTACGGTGATTCCGTGGACGGGGGCATCGGCCCGGTTGAGGTTGCGCAACCCCTTGAGCGCCACGCAATCGTCGTCGGAGCGGACGAAGCAGTGATCGATGAGCACATTTCGCGAGTTGCAGGGATTGATTCCATCGTCGTTCTGCACCCGGCTGCCCAGGATCTTGATGTTGCGGACGACCACGTTCTTGCACCGCATGGGCACGACGGTCCAGGCAAAGGAGCCCCGGAGGACGATGTCT
>JBMFUH010000192.1:0-8050 GCA_049966735.1 Isosphaeraceae bacterium | reverse complement strand
TCGCAGTCGTGCAGGCCGACGAACTGGCCGGCCGGACCTTTGAGCCAGGGCCACTCGGTGCCGTCGAGAATGCCCCGGCCGCAAATGCGGATGTGGTCTGCCTTGCGTGCAATGACTGCCCCCTTCACCACCGCTCCGCCGGCCAGGTAGAGGGTCTGGCCGGTCTTGAGGCTGATCCGCTCTGGCTTGTGGATTCCAGGGCCGAAGTAGACGACGTTCGGGTCGCCCTGCTTGGGTGGATTGGTCTCGGGCCGGTTGGCGAAGATCAGCAGGGGATTGTTGATGCCGCTGGGCTCGATCGACAGCTTGCGCGGTGAGTCCAGAACGAAGGTGAGCGAATCGCCCTCGATCATGCTGGAAACCGGAACAAACCTGGGCCGGATGATCGCATGGCTCAGACCGGCCCCGTTTCGGGCGGTCACGGCCACCTTGACGGTTCCGTTGAAATCAAACAGGGCGAAGGCATAGTCGCCGCCGTGCACGCTCCGGGCGGTGTAAACCGGAATGGAAACACCGTCCACGGTCACCCGGTACGTGGCGGAAAGCGGCTCGGACGGAGGCGCTTTCCAGCAGGTGACCGCCCCAGCCTGTACTACGCTTGAAGACATGGCGAAGGTCACGATCAGCAAGCCAACGGTAAAGATCACACGCCGGCTCGCGCGCGGAGCTTCGAACATCATCATGAGAAACCGCCTTCGTGGATCGACTCGTGAATCAAGGGGACACGCGCCGGCAGGGCGATCGAGGAGGAACACGACCTCCCGTTCCCCCAGATCTTCACCGTACCGCGGAAGCTCGCCTCAGGAAAGATGTTGGTGGCATTGAATTGATGATGCAAATCGGACTCCACCACGCAGCGAACAAGATCGTGATCAGGCGCATAGTAAGTTCAGGTACTCACTGTGAGGGTCTCCAATCCGTGATCCGTTGCCGATTGACTTGCCAAATGGCTCATTCTGGCGTATATTAAATGCAGGAGTGCAACGATTCACACAGTATTTGAGTCAGGGAGGGTACTTCCCATGAGTGACTCCCACTATTTTGAGCGGCTGTTGGAAACGGTGGGATTGATTGCCCGGCACGCGGATTACCCCGGCAAGGGCCAGGTGGTGGAACGCTGCCGAGAAGAAGTCGAGGAAATGTCCAGCGCTGGAGCGATCAACTCGGCTCAAGCCGAGATCTTGCGGAACATTCTGCTGGGTGTCAGGGTTGAAGCACTGGGATGAAGGGCCGCCATTTCACCCGCTGAAGGTGAGCTCGAATGCCCGGAGCCGCGGGGTGGGCATTGCCCACCGTTGCGGGCACGGTTCAAATGGGGGGTGACGCGGAAGGGGCTCTCGCAAAGGCGCAAAGCCCGAGAGGTCCCATCCAGTGTCGCCCAGAATAGCCTCAGGTTGAACCATGCCCCGTCGCGGGCGAATCCCCACGGTTTCTTCGCACTCTGGCGGTCCATCCATGATCAAACCTCGCGTTGTGCCAGTTCTGGCTTTGTTGGCGATTGTGCTGACCTCTCGACCGGTCCGGGGCGATGGCAAGTTGCCCGAGCGAGCGCCGGCGAGCCTGGGCTTTGACGAGGCCCGGTTACGGCGGATCGATGAGGCGGTTGACCGGTCCATCGAGAAGGGAGACGTCCCCGGCGCGGTCGTGATCGTGGGACGGCGGGGCGCCATCGCTTACGTGCATGCCGCCGGGCGCCGCGCGGTCGAGCCCAAGGCCGAACCCATGACCCGCGACACGGTCTTTGACATGGCCTCGCTCACCAAGCCGTTGGCCACGGCGACGTCGATCATGATCCTCATCGAGGAGGGGAAGCTCCAGCTCCAGGACCGTGTCGTCCGGTTCCTTCCCGAGCTGGACAACCACGGCAAGGGCCGAATCACCGTCGAGCACCTCCTGCGTCATCGGGCCGGCCTGGTTCCGGACAACCCACTCAAGGATTACGCCGACGGACCCGACGAAGCCTGGAAGCGGATCGCGAACATCGACCTCGTCACTCAGCCGGGCGAACGGTTCGCCTACTCGGACGTCGGCTTCCTGATCCTGGGCAAGCTGGTGGAGCGGATCTCCGGTCAGACCCTGGACCGGTTCGCCAGTGAGCGGATCTTCCAGCAACTCGGCATGACCGACGCCCATTTCCGTCCTCTCGGCAAGCGATCCGGCGAGGAGCGAATGCCGGTGGAGCGGATCGCCCCGACCGAGAAGAGCGAGCCGAATGGACCGATGCTCCGAGGGGTCGTGCACGATCCCCGCTCCCGGGCGCTCGGTGGGGTGGCCGGCCACGCCGGGCTCTTCGCCAGCGCCCTTGACCTGGCCATTTTCGCCTCGGCACTCTTAAGCGGAGGGGCGAGCCCCGATGGCCACCGCATCCTGGCGCCCTTGACGGTTCGGGCCATGTTCGACCCCGGAGATACGCCTGCCGGCCAGAAGCGCGGGCTGGGCTGGGACATCGCGACGGGCTACAGCTCCCCCCGTGGCGCGCTGTTCGGATCGGAAAGCCTGGGCCACACCGGGTTTACGGGAACCAGCCTGTGGATGGACCCCGAGACCGGAACCTTCGTGATCCTCCTCACCAGCCGGCTGCATCCCAACGGCAAGAAGCCTGGGCCCTCGGCCCTGCGCAGGGAGGTTGCCACGCTCGCCGCCGCGGCGATTGTTGATGCACCAGTTCGCGCCCCGTCGCGGTCGGCAGCCGTTCCAGCGCCTTCCTCAGTCTCCCGCCGCAACGACGGCCGGGTTCTCTGCGGCATCGACGTGCTGGTTCAGGAGGGTTTTTCACGTCTCCGCGGCCAGCGTGTGGGACTGGTCACGAACCATACCGGACGGACGCGGGACGGCCGGACGACGATCGACGTCTTCTTTCAAGCGCCCGGGGTGAAGCTGGTGCGTCTTTTCAGTCCCGAGCACGGCATCCGAGGCGCGGTCGACGCGGCAGTTCCCGACAGCAAGGACGCGCGGACGGGCCTGCCAATCGTCAGTCTGTACGGCCGTAAGAGGAAGCCGGCGGCGGCGGACCTGGAGGGCCTGGACGTCCTGGTCTTCGACGTTCAAGACATCGGCGTCCGTTATTACACGTACAGCAGCACGCTGGGACTCGTCCTGGAGGCGGCGAAGGAGTCGGGCAAGCGCCTGGTCGTGCTTGACCGGCCGAACCCGCTGGGGGGGAATGCCGTGGCCGGGCCGGTCCGCGACGACGACCTGGCCTCGTTCATCGCCTATCACACCCTTCCCGTCCAGCACGGCTTGACGCTCGGCGAGCTGGCGCGGTTGTACAACGGCGAGCGCAAGCTGGGCGCGAACCTGAAGGTCGTTCCTTGTCGCGGGTGGTCTCGCGCTCAAACCTACGATCGCACGGGCCTGCCCTGGATCAATCCCTCGCCCAACATGAGAAGCTTGACCGAGGCCTTGCTCTATCCCGGCGTGGGCTGGCTCGAGGCCACCAACTTGGCCACCGGCCGGGGAACGGATACTCCCTTCGAGCGCGTGGGGGCGTCCTGGATCGATCCGGTGAGGTTGACCCAGACGCTCAATGCCGCCGGCATTCCCGGCACGCGGTTCGTGCCAATCTGGTTCACACCGAGCGAGCGTCAATACAAAGGGGAGCGGTGCGGCGGCGTGAACATCGTGGTCACCGACTGGAGTTCGTTTGAGCCGCTCAAGCTGGGCCTGACCCTGGCGGTGACGTTGAAAAAGCTGTATCCCAAGGAATGGAAGCCAGAGGGTGTTCTCCGGATGCTGGGGGACCATGCTGCATACAACGCCATCGTGGCCGGTCGCGGAGTCGAGGAGATCGAGGCGCTCTGGCGGAGGGAACTGGACGAGTTTCGGCGCATTCGGCAGAAGTATCTGCTTTACCGGTGATCCGGCCGTGAATCCGGAATTGAGAGCGTTCCGCATTCACGTCTGGCTCAGCTCCGCCACTGCCGAGGGCCCACGGCCAGCGGGGGCGGGTCGACGTGCGGGTCGTCCGAGCGGTAGTCGTTCTTGACCCACTCCCGGAACCGGTCGGGAGTGTGGGACAGCTTGTGTGTGTCCAGCCACTGGGCGTACTCGTCAAGGGGTTCGTGCAGGTGCTCGGGGCCGAAGAGCGGAACGTGGCTATGCAAGAGGGAGAACGCGCCTTCCGCCTGCCGGGGAGGCTCGCCGCGATGCATCATGAGGTAGATCGCCGAGGCCAGGCCGGTTCGATCCGCTCCGGCCTTGCAGTGGATCAAAAGCGGATACGAGCAGCGCTGGAGGACGTCGATCAGGCGCAAGAGGTCACGTCTGCCGGGCCGCTTGGTGGCGCTCAAGGGAAGGTCGTAGAACGAGACCCTGTGTGACTCCGAGGTCTGGACCTCGGCGGCATACCAGGAATCGCGGGAAGATCCGCCACGAAGGTTCAGGATGGACGCGAGATGATGAGTCTCGATCAGCCGGCTGAGGCCAGAGGTTGGCTGAGCAGAGCGGATGACCCGGCCAGGGTCGACAACCCCAACGTTGCCGTCGAGCCAGGGACGCGAGAGCAAGCCCGCGAGAACCGTCGCGCCGAGAAGAAGGCCCAGGAGCATCCAGCGGAGTACCCGGCGGACAAGCTTGCGCGCGGGTGGCTGGCTCGAGACGGACGTTGATTCGGAATTTGTCGCGGTTGCCGCCAAGGGAAGAGGCTCCTGGATCAAGCGGAGACCGAACCGGCCATGATCCCGCAGTTGTCAAGAATTTAGCCGAGAATGCCCAAACGTCAACCCGGATCGACTTCTCCGCGGTTTTGGCTGGTGCTCCGGCATAACGAATCGAGCCGATCCACGGCCTTGCTCACTCGAAACACCAAACACCAACCGGCATAACGAATCGAGCCGATCCACGGCCATGGCGGCGAGTGGACCGGCTCGATGGAGGTCATGCTCTGGGACAACGGCTGCCCCGTCAGCGGGCGGGATCAGGCGATCATCGAGCACCCGGCTGGGTGGGCAAGGTGGGGATTGTCGTCGTGCGGGCGGCCGTGCCGCCAAGTGCGCTCACGGGAAGCCTCAGGTACTCCAGCATTCGGGCCGTGAAGGAGTACTGGAGTATCGAGCCCAGGACGGTCTGGAAGGGGGCGGCCAGGCGATCGATGAAGATGGTCGTCCGGACGATCGGGTCGCGATAGACGACGATTCGGTCTCCAGGCATGAGCTGATAATTCGTTGTCGAGTCGCCGCCGCTCATGATCGCGGCCAGGTTCACCGGCAGTGTCTGTTCGCAGCAAGCCCCCGGAGGCGCCGGGCGGACCAGGCGGATGTTCTGCGGGGCGGCCGTGGGCAAAAGGCCGCCGGCAAACTGAATCGCGTCGAGAACCGTCTCGTTCCCCGTGATTGGCAATCGGCCCGGAGCCGCGACATCGCCCAGCACATAATAGTTCTTGCTGTTGTAGGCGGTCACGTCCACGAAGACGCGGTCGCAATCCTTGAAGTCCTTGATGAGAACCGCCCTGCCGTTCTTGTCCCGCTTGGGCCGAGGAGCAGGCTCCTCCTCTGAGGGAGGCGCCTCTTCCATCTCGACGAGGCCGAGGCCTTCGTCGGAAAGGTACTTCCGCAGGTGGTAGATGATCTTTTCCTTGGCCTCGCTGATCGTCAGCCCGGCGACGTAGACGTCACCGTAGAAGCCTAGGGAGATCTTGCCGTCGGGCCGGACCAGACGCTCGCCGGAGATCGGCCGGCCGGGCAGCGCCTCCAGAACCTCGACCAGCACCAGGTCAGGCGGCTCGATGATGTATTCCGGCATCGAGACCTTCTTGAACTCGCTGGGGATGTTGCTGTTGGCGATCTTCTCTTCCGAGGTCCTCACTGTCTGACACCCGCTCGCCGCCACGACGATGAGCACCAACAGGTAGCCGGCTCGGCGGATATTCCCTGTGCGATCCATGCACTACTCCCTCCCGGCACTCCGAGACCGGCCGAACAGGTCCGCGATTTTGCGGTTTCAAGCCAGTTCCGCGCTCAACGGTGTCTTGTGTTTTGTGTTTCGCCGCCAGACGCCAGACACCAAACACCAAACACCAAACACCAACTCGCTCCCTCTCCGACTGTCCGACCCGTTTCTGCGAGATCGGCCTTGACACGAGTTAAAATCGGCACAATCCCTCGCTCGCTCAAATCGAAACCAGACAGAATCCGGTTATCGTCCCGTCTGGGGGAAATAACGCAGGTTGCGCCGGTAGTACGGCTGCGACCGGGACGACGACGGTGTGACTCCCCGGTTGAAGTAGCGTGCGGCCTGTCCTCCTGGGATATTCGAATTGCGCGTGTGCGCCGCGGTGACCAGTCCCTCAGCTTTGCCCCGGCCTCGGCGATTCGCCTGGGAATCTTGCTGCATTCCTGGCCGGACGCCGCTCAACTGGCCATTGCCTATCCCGGTCATCCGCGACGCCGTCGAGAGCATGAGAAGCCCTGCCTGCCCGGGCGTCATGGGGATGGCCGCCGGCCCGTAGACGTACCCGAGCCCCAGCGGGTCCGCTGCCCTGGCGGCGGCCGTTCCCGCCGTCCCAGTCGTCGTCATCGGCATGGGCATCAGCATCGGCGTCATGGTGAAGCCGGACTGGCCGGTCATCGAACTTGCCGAACCCGTGGAAAACTGCGGCATGTAACCCAGCCCCAGCCCCCAGGTTGTTGTCGTTCCCGTCTGCGTCTGGGCGCTGGCCGTCGCCGCCCCCGTCAGGCCCGCCAGGCAAAACAAAGCCGCCTTGCCGAGCCATCGTCGCCGCCGGTTCATGGTCATCTCCTTGACTCGAGTATCCGTGTCTCCCGGACTGCCATCGCCGATCCTCGATCGGTCAACCGTCCCTCGTCATTTCCGGCATTACCCGATTCTTCCTTAGAAATCGGTCTCCCCACGCCTTCCTTTCAAGCAAATCCTCCCTTCCACTCGGTTGCCATGCTCCTCTCTTCGCAACTAACACAGGCCCTTCAATCCTCATTTACGTAAAATACGGAATCTTCCTAATCTCGCTAAATTCACTGAAGGCTCTCAAATCGCGAACCCGATCGAACCTTTACAGGATTGTCGCTGCTGGGTCTGCCTCCACCCAGGATGTGCAGGAGGTCAACGAAGTCACCGTGATCGGACGAGGCAAGGAATGCTGACGAGATCAACGAGGCGAAAACCCGGAGCGGCTCTGGCCGTCTTGACGGTCCTGATGAGCCTGACCGGACTGGCCCAGGCCCAGCAAGGCGGGCTGTTCCCCCTGTCGCCGATTCAGCGGGAGCGCACGCCGTGCCCGGCCGAGCAACCGATCTACAAGCTCTACCGCTCGCAGTACTACGGCTATTACCCGCCGCAGTGGAGGCCGTTCCCCCAGGGCTGGCACCTGAAGAGCCCTGAGACTCCCAACAGGGAACGGGAACTCAAGGCCCAGCCGCCCTCGGTCTTGCCGCCTCCGGGTGACCTTGGGGAAGGGGGGATGGCACCGGAGGGCGGCGGCGAACAGCCGCTTCCCAAGCCCCTGCCGGAGAATGAACGGTCTCCCTTCGAGATGGACCGGCCGGATAACGGCGCGCAGCCGGCGCCGGGCCGTGGCGGGGCTGCGCGACCCGGCGCCGCGCCGCCAGCCGACGAGGAACCCTCACCGTTCGAGACTCCCGCCCCCAGGCCGTCTGGCGGAGGCGCCACGCCAGGAACGACTCCACGCGGAACCCAGCCCGGCCGGCCAGCAACCGGCCTTCCCGACGCGGGCTCGCCCAATCTCGACGCTCCCAATGCCCCCGCCGCCGCACGCAATGATCCCCAGACCGAGTCCGACCGATCGGATCGTGCTCCGCTCCTGGCCACGGCCGACGCCACGCTGCCGCCGGTCGAGGAAGTCGGCGGCGCCTCGCAACCAAGCACGACTGAATCGGTTCTCGGCGGCCCGGCAGCCACGGCACCGGTGGCGAACTCAGCGAATGCTCAATCCCAACCCCGACGCAGTCGTCTGGGAGCCTTCTTCAGCGGGCTGGGATTGAACTGGCTGCGCAGATAACCACGAAGCTGGCATGAACCAGCGCGGCCCGGAGCTCCGGCGTGAGCGCGGCCGGCGGCGCCCGGTAGTGCAACGCGT
>JBMFUH010000191.1:0-9401 GCA_049966735.1 Isosphaeraceae bacterium | reverse complement strand
TCAAGGAATTCCTGGATCGCGCCCTGCGGCTGGCCCCCAAGGATGTGCGAGCCGGGTTGGGGAAAGCCAACCTGGCGCTACGCCAGGGGGCCTTCGACGAGGCCGCGCACTGGATCGACGCCTGCCTGGAGCAGCTTCCCCAGGACGTCCCCTCCTGGCGGGCAAGGCTGGACTGGGCTTTGGCGACCGGGCGGGCGGCCGAGGCCCGAGCGGCGCTGGATCACTTGCCGGCCGCCGATGCCCCGCCGGCCGAACTCCAAAGGCTGGCGGCCTGGTTCGCCGCCCGCAAGGGAGACGTGGCGGCCGAACGGCGGGCGCTCTTGCGGCTTGTCGAGCTGGCCCCGGCCGATGGGGCCGCGTTCGACCGCCTGGCCGAACTGGCGGTGCGAGAAGGCCAGTCGGCCCGCGCTGCCGAACTGCGCCAGAGGAAGTCGGTGATCGATCAGCTCAAGGCCCAGTACCAGGAACTCTTGCTCCGCGGCCAGCCCGTGCGCGATGCCGCCAGGATGGCCGGCCTGGCGGAACAACTGGGGCACTGGTTCGAGGCCAGGGTCTTCGCCACCGTGGCACTCGCGACCGGGCCCGTCCGCGACGATCTGCGGAGAATCCTGGTCCGGCTCGAGCCGCGCGGCAAGCCCGCGGCTGCATCGGGATCGACCCTGGCCGACGCCTTGAGGGCGGAACTCGGCGACTCCTTGAATACGCAGGGTGCTGTTCCCGAAGGCGCTGCCAAACCCTCGGCGGTCGCGGATGCTTCGGTCGATCGCATCAAGTTCGAGGATGATTCCGCCCGGGCCCGCCTGGGTCATGTCTTCGACAATGGCGAGTCTTCCATTCATCAGATGCCGGAGGTCTCCAGCGGCGGCGTCGGCCTCTTCGACTTCGATGGCGACGGCTGGCTCGATGTCTATGCTCCGCAGGGCGGACCGTTCCCGCCGCCTGACCCGGATGTGCCGGCCACCGCGAGACAGCGACAGGGTACGCGCGCATCAAAGGGCGACCGCCTCTTCCGCAATCGCCGGGACGGCACCTTCGAGGACGTCACGGAATCCGCGGGCCTGCCGACCACACCGCGAGGATATGGCCACGGAGTGACCGTGGGCGACTACGACAACGACGGCCGCGCGGACCTCTTCGTCACCCGCTGGCGGTCGTATGCCCTCTATCACAACCGCGGGGACGGCTCGTTCGAGGATGTCACCGCCGCGGCCGGGCTCGGTGGCGATCGCGACTGGCCCACCTCGGCCGCCTTCGCCGACCTGGACAACGACGGCGACCTCGATCTCTACGTCTGCCATTACCTCAAGTGGAATGCCCAGCATCCCCGCCTGTGCGAGAACCGCACCCACACGGCCTACACCAGTTGCGACCCTCTCGAATCCGATGCGCTGGGTGATCATGTCTTCCGCAATGATGGAGGACGATTCACCGACGTGACCGCGCGCTCGGGCATCGTCGACCGCGACGGGCGGGGCTTCGGCGTCGTTGCCGTCGATCTCGACGACGACAATAAGATGGACCTCTTCGTCGCCAACGATCGGTCCGCCAACTACCTCTTCCACAACCAGGGCGGATTCCACTTCGAGGAGCGGGGCTTGATCGCGGGAGTCGCCTGCAACGCTCACGGAGGTCATCAGGCCGGCATGGGCGTCGCGGCCGGAGACCTTGACGCTGACGGCCGGCTCGACCTGGCGGTGACCAACTTCTTCGATGAGTCGACCACGTTCTTCCACAACCTGGGCGGCGGCCAGTTCGCCGACCATTCGTCCGCCATCGGCCTGGCCGCTCCCAGCCGTTACCGCCTGGGCTTCGGCATCGCGTTTCTGGACGTGAACAACGACGGCCGGCTCGACCTGTTGACGGCCAACGGCCACGTGAATGACTACCGGCCCGACGTGCCCTACGCCATGCCGCTTCAGCTTCTCCTCGGCGGACCGGAAGGACGGCTGACCGACGTCACGGCGCGGGCCGGTCCGCCATTCCTCGTCCCGCACCTCGGCCGTGGCATGGCCATCGGCGACCTGGACAACGACGGGCGTGTCGACGCCCTCGTCGTCGCCGCCAACGAGCCCCTCGTCTATCTGCACAACCGCACGGCGGGAGGCCATTTCCTGACGATCACCCTGGAAGGAACGAAGTCGAACCGGGACGGCGTGGGCGCCCGCGTGACCGCCCTGGCCGGCGGCTCGCGCTGGGTGGCGCAACGGCTGGGCGGAGGGAGCTTTCAGTCGGCGAGCGACCCGCGTCTCCACTTCGGCCTGGGTCGCGCCAACCGGATCGATCGGCTCCTTGTCCGCTGGCCGTCGGGCCGGACCGATACCTTCCAGAACCTGGATGTCGATAAGGCCTACCGCCTTCGCGAGGGAGACCCCAAGCCTGTGCGCTGAGGCGGTTGCGGTTCCGACGCGGCCCCGCATCAACTTGACCCACGGGCCACCGCGTTGGGGCAACTCGGGGCTCAATCCGCCGGCTCCGGCCCCATTTCGGCAAAATCGGGGAATCTCGCACCAGCCTCTTGACATTCCCGGGAGCGCGGTCATCGTTGTGTTGTGTTGTTTATCGTTTTGTTGTGTTGTCTCCGTGGTGTTGATCTTTCCCGCTCGTCCACGTGCGTGGAGAGGAGCCGACGATGACCTGGAATCGCCCAAAGCTGCTGCTAACTTGCTCGCTGGCGGTTTCTGTTGCAGTTGGCGTCTGGTGTTCCCAGACCCATTGGGGCGGGATCCCGCCTCGAAAGCTGAGCCCCCTCGAACGAGAGCGTTTGCGAGGGGCATGGGATCAGACTCCGTTTACAAACGCGTGCTGTGACCCGATCTCGAACTGCGAAATCCTGCCGTACCCAAATCCGTGCTCCTGGTACACGGTAAACGGACAACTCAGGTGCCAGCGAGGCATGGCGCAGTCCTCCGACTACGCCGGAGCGGCAGACTCGTCCTGCACGGGCCTGAAGCTGGGGACCACATGCTATCAGGGCATGACCTCTACCGCGTGCGTCGTAACATTTGATTGCTACTGGAATTACGAGAACGGCGATTGCGAGGAGTGGGAAGGCTCAGAGCAAACGTACTTCTCGGCGCCCGCAAGCTGCTCGCCTGACTGCACATGACAAGGGTCCCCTTTGGAACCCGCGAGGCCGATGATCATGTTGTTCCGCGCCGTGATTCTCGCCGTCTGCTCCCTCGGTCCGTTCGCCCCTCCGGACGGGCAGCCCGATCGAGATCTCATCGAGTCACTCCGGGATGCTCAAGCGACCCATCGTGAAGCCTGGTCGCGTGGCCGGGCACGGCTGCGTCTGGAGATCTCCACCACGAAGAAGGAGGGAACTGCGAGGATTGAAGGCGAGGTCGTCTGGATGGACTCGTTCTTCGTCCTGAAATACAAGGTCAGCGACCCAGACGGCGTGTTCTTCAGCGACCGGGCGATCTCATTTGACCAGGAGGGGAATTTCATCGCGCGGGGGAAAGATTTCGTGATCACGTACGCCTCGAGGAACAATGTGTTCCATGAGCGGAAGCCCACGCCCGGGAGCTTCCGGAGGATCTTCGACCTTTCGCCGCAGTTGAGCTTCGGGTCTTGCTGCCCTCCCACCGCCAGCCGAGAACACCTCTGGAGGGACCTGATCGGGCACTCCCCGAACTTGCCGGGGCGCTTCGACGCCTCGAAGTTTGTCTATCGGCAACTGCCAAACGGCGATGTCGAGCAGACAAGAACGGACGAGACCGGGCATTGGAACAAGATCGTGTTCTCGGCGAAGTACGACATGGCCGTCGCGTCCCTCATTCTATACGACCCCAAGGGAAAAGCCCTTCAGAGATTGGAGTATACCTACTCCGTGGTGCCAGGCCAGCGCATCCGGCCCTCGACCTGCGTCTCTGAAATGGGCTATTCCCCAAAAGGCGAGATCTACCGATACAAGTATTGGTATCAAGACGTGAGACTGCCAGGCGACGTCACTCCCTCCGAGTTTACCCGCGATGCCGTCATGGGGCGGATTCGCAGGGAGACCTATTACGGCCGCAGCCGCCGGCAGAGAGCAAACCAAGAGGCGGACGACGCCAACCTTGAATCAGCGGCCCGCGAGCTGCGCGAGAGGGGGACGGCCAGGCCAGACACCCCCTGACAAAGCGAGTTTGGTCAGACTCCAGCGATCTCAGAGATCGCCCTTGATCGCTCACCGGAGGGTGACGTGATGAGCATGATGGCGCTTCTGCTCTCGGCCACCGTGACAGCCGCCCCGGGGGACGAGCCAAACACCGAATCGAACTGCGGCGGCTATTGCCTGTACGTCGCCCTCAGAGCGCTCGACCTGGTCCCCGGGCCCTACTCGGTCTTCGAAAAAGGCCTTCCCAAGCCCGGGCCGGGCGGCTACTCGTTCCTTGAGCTGGAGCAGCTCGCGGAGCGGTTCGGCGCCAAGACGGTTGCCATCGAGGCCGACGTCGATGGCCTGAACCGTTTGAAAGGGCGGCGAGTCTGCATCGCGCTCATGGGAAACCATTACGTGATCGTGAACGGCGTCGATGATCACGGGGATGTTCAGGTCATCGATCCCCCTTACCGTTCCAAGCAGCCCCTGAAGCAATTCAGGCTCCAATATTCGAAGCGCGCGCTGATCCTATCCTTGAAACCGATCGCGCTTGCCGGCGGCGGCGCGGCCTGGCGCGCGGGCTTGATCACCGGGTCCGTTGTCGCTGGCCTGATTTCGCTCGCCGCTCTGGCCTGGCTTTTCGTTCGCCGGCGGGGCGTGTTGGTCGTGCAAGCGTTGCTGGCCGCGCTCCTGCTCCAGGGATGCGGACGCCAGGATGTCGGCAGTCGGAGCACGCCGGCCCCGACCACGCCGACCCCGGCCAACCTCTCCACCGACAGCGCGGCAAGGCCGCCCCTGAGGATTGACCCCGCGTGCATCACGCGGGCAAGATCCTTCAGACCTCGCCCGGACAAACGGTCGAGCGTACGAGCACGCTCCGCAACGACACGGACGAACCGATTCGCATCGTCGAATTGAGAAAGAACTGCGCCTGCACATCGATATCTCTTGACAAATTCACGATACCACCCCATCAGCAGGCGTTACTCAAGGTCTCCTTCAAACTGGGCAACAAACCTGGCCCCAACGGCGCGGCGATCACCCTTTTCACCTCGGCGCCGGGCGACTCTGGGACGTGGCTCGGCTACGACTGGGACCTGGTCACTCCTCTTTACACGGTCCCGAGCGACTGTAGCCTGGGCCGTCTCGACGTTGGCCGGCGCGCTTCGGCAAGGCTCGAATTGCGCGACCGCGGGCTGACGCTCTGCCGCGATTGCCGCGTGCAGTTGGCGCCGGACGCGAGCACGGTCTCGGCCAGCTTCCAACCGGACACTGTGCCGCCTGGGGCCGGCCATTATGAGACCACACTGTCGCCAACCTCGGATAATCGTGTGGGCTCGATACTCCTGAGCATCCCTCCCGGAGACGAACCGAAGGACTTCACGCAGTTTCTCGATGTTGTCTTGAGCTGCAAGGGGGTCGAGCGTGCGAAGTTGACCGTGCCCGTCTACTGGTCCATCCGGCCGCCTGTCGAAGTGCATCCCGCGCGCCTCTGGCTTGGCGCGTCGCCCGCTGGTGGCAAGATCGGGCGCAGCGTCGTCGTCCGATCAAACGACAACGTTCCTTTTCGCATTTCCTCCGTCTCCGCGAAGTCCGGCCCGTTTCGGGTTCGAGGGTCGTTCACATCCGAGGCCGCGCCCGAGAAGACCGTCGATCTTGACGTCATCGCCCCCTCCCAGTCAGGAATTCATCGAGGGGTGCTCGATATTCTGATCGTAGGAACCGCCGCGGCCCACTTGAGCCTTCCTGTCTCACTCGTGGTTCGCGGAAAGTGAAGAGCTCGCGCCGTCGCCCGAGAGGCCAAGCCGAACGGGGGTCCTGCAATGCCAATGCCCGAACTGATGCGGACCGACGGAGGCGAGCGCGAGGGTTTCACCCTCATCGAGTGCCTGGTCGTTGTGTTTCTGATCGGAGTTCTCGTGGCGCTCCTGATGCCCGCGGTACAATCGTCGCGCGAGGCGGCGAGGCTGGCGCAATGTCAGAGTAGGCTCAAGCAGTTCGGGATCGCCTTGGCCCAGCATCACGCGGTATTCGGCAAGTTTCCCGGCGGAGTCAGATTGTCGACATCGGGGAGCGGCCGTCCGTTCGCCGCGGGTCCCGGATTCTCCGCGGGCGCGGCGATCCTCCCCTTCCTCGAGCAAGCCCAGGTATTCGATTCGATCAACTTCACCGACGTGAAAATATCACCGGGAAAGTGGGTCTGGTCCACCGCAGATAGCCCCTCCAATAGCACGGCGCTGCAGCTTCCCTTGGCTGCTTTCCAGTGCCCCTCCGATGCGCGGCTGGTGCTGCCGGGCAGCAACTATCGCGCTTGCACGGGGGCGCAACCCTTTGAGGTCGAATCGAACCTCGCGCCGGGCGGTGGCGGGGCGTTCGCCGCCCTCGTCCCGACTTCCGCGGCCCAAATCGTTGACGGACTAGGCATGACCGTGGGCTTCAGCGAGCGGATATGCGGCAGCGGCGCCGGCGACTTCGCCGCGTCGACGGGGGACGTCCGCTATCTCAGCGCCCCCGACGGCAATCTTGTACCCGACGCCGATCAGTATGATTTGATCTGTGCACAGGGGACCAGTGCCTCGCCAAGCTTCAACGAAGCCGGCCGGTGCTGGTTGGCGTCGGGACTTGAGGACGGCCTTTACAACCACGTGATGGCGCCGAATTCACCTACTTTGGACTGCACCATATCGACGAACACCCTGCTGGGTGGAATGCAAAACGCGGCTGCCTCGGCCAGAAGCTGGCACCCCGGCGGGGTCAACATACTGCTGATGGACGGCAGCGTTCGCTTCGTCAAGCAGTCCATCTCCCTGCAGATCTGGAGAGCGTTGGCGACAAGAGCCGGGGGCGAGACTATTAGCTCAAGTCAGTACTGACTGAGGCTCAGCAGTCTGGCCGTCCCGCCCTGTCGAGGCCGACGACTACTCGACTGGGGTGGAAGCCGGTGCGGTTCTCCTCGCTCGCCGTCTGGGGTAGAATCGGTTTGCCCGGGGGCCGGGGCCCCACTCCCGCGCTACGCCATCAGACGTCCCGCGATGTAGAAAAAACTTGCATGTGTTCGAAGCGTCAACAATATATCATGCAAACCGCCCGCAAGAGCGTGATTCTGCTGTGCGCCGCGATCCTGGCCGCAACGGGGGCGTTGGCGGTCTTCGTCTCGTCGCGGCAGGCCCCGCGGCCGGTGCGCGACGCCCGGTGGAGATCGACTCTCCCTATGCGAACACCCGGCCCGGCGTCCGCTACGTGGGCGACGCCGCGTGTGCGCGCTGCCACAAGGACATCACCCTAACCTACAGCCAGCACCCGATGGGCCGCTCGCTTTCCCCCATCGCGGCGGCGGAGTCGCCGGGGGGCGACGAGGCGGGCGGCCATCCTCTGTTCCAGGCCCAGGGGCTGGAGTACTCGATCGAGCGCCGTGACGGAAAGGTGCTGCACCAGGAAACCCGGCGCGACGCGTCGGGCCACATCGTCGCGCGCAACGAGGCCGAGGTCCGCTACGTGCTCGGCTCCGGCAGCCAGGGGATCAGCTACCTGATCGATCGCGACGGTTTCCTCTTTCAGTCGCCGATCAGTTGGTACGTCCGGAAGCGGCAGTGGGACCTGGCACCCGGTTACGACCGGATGAACACCCACTTCGATCGACCGGTCGCCTCAACCTGCCTGTACTGTCACGCCAGCCGCGCCCTGGCGGTGGCCGGAACGATCAATCGCTATCGGCCGCCGATTTTCCAGGGCCATGCCATCAGCTGCGAGCGTTGCCACGGCCCCGGCGAGTTGCACATGAAGGGCCCGATCATGGTCGATGGCCAGGACACGACGATCGTCAACCCCGCCGCGCTCGAACCCGCGCTCCGGGAAGCGGTTTGCGAGCAGTGCCACCTGCTGGGTCAGCGGCGGATCGTCAAGGTCGACCGTCGGGAAGAGGATTATCGGCCGGGGTTGCCGTTCGAAGAGTTCTGGTCGATCTTCGAGACGCCAGCCGGCAAGGCCGACGCTCAGTTCGTGGGCCAGGTCGAGCAGATGCACCAGAGCCGCTGCTTCCACGCCAGCGACGGCGAACTATCGTGCATCTCCTGCCACGATCCGCACGAGCGGCCGGAGCCCGAGGAGCGCGTGCGCTACTATCAGGAACGCTGCCTGGAGTGTCACGCCGATCAGGGCTGCACGCTGCCGGCGTCGGTCCGCGTGGCGCGAAGCCGGAACGATGATTGCACCCTTTGCCACATGCCGCGGGCCGAGCATACCGACATCCGCCACGGCGCCACGACCGACCATCGGATCCTTCGCCAGCCCGACCGGGAGGATCGGTCGCCAACGGGTCCTGTCGGCACGGGGCGCGAAGAACGGTCGCTGGTTCTGTTTCAGGGCGAACGGATGAACGAGCGCCAGCGTCGCGCGGCCGACCGCGACCTGGGCGTCGCGCTTTGCCGGGACGGGCCGGCGGCTGCATCGGTGGCGCTTCCCCTCCTCGAGGCCGCGCTGGCGGCCCGGCCGGACGACCTGGACGGTTGGGAAGCCAAGGGCTTCGCGCTCGATCAGCTTGGTCGATACCAGGAAGGGCTGGCCGCCTTCCGATCGGCCCTGGACCGGGAGCCTGGCCGGGAGTCGGCGCTGCTCGGGGCGGCGGACGCTGCCGCCCGGGCCAGGCGACAGGACGAGGCCATCGCTCTGCTGCGGCGGGCCATCGCCATCAACCCCACGCGCTGGTCTTATCGCGCGGACCTGGCCTCGCTCCTTTTCCGCGTCCGAGACTGGTCCGCCGCCGCCGAGGCCGGCCGGGAAGCGATCCGCCTCAGCCCCGCCGATCTCACCACCCGCAAGCTTCTCGTCCGGAGTTACCTTCGCATGGGTGACTCGCAGGCCGCGCGGCGCGAGCTCCAGACCCTCCTGGGATTCAACCCTCCCGATCGCGACGAGCTGATCCGCTGGTTCGCCCCCCTGATCCAGCCGAAGTAAAGCCAGGAATCCGGATTGGTCCGGTCGCTCTTCCATGTCGTAAACTGTTTAGGGACGGGCCCACCGGGATCTTTGGCAATTCGTGGTTGGAGCGATTGCAGCGGAGTGATGCCGCCAGCGGGCAGAGCTGGCTTTCTTCATCCACCTCAACGGAGCCAGCTCTCTCCGGTGGGCGCTTGCCGATCAGGTCGGGTCTGACGATCACAGTGATCGCACGGGTTGTGTCGCCGAGAACCAACCGAAGGAAGCTCCACCGAGGGGCACCTCGAAATCGACGACACAAAGCCACCGCATCTCGACGTGCTGCCACAGCATCGACGACACAAAGCCACCGCATCTCGACGTGCTGCCACAGCATCGACGA
>JBMFUH010000190.1:0-9424 GCA_049966735.1 Isosphaeraceae bacterium | reverse complement strand
TGCTCGGCACTCGAGAGCCGTTGCTCGATCAAGCTGCGCGAGCCGGCCCTGACCTCCCGGATCAGATCGTCGAGTTCTCCCGCGGCGGCGTTGAGCACGATGGCCCGGCCCATGAACTTGCGCGAGGACGGGCTCGACAGGCGGGACGAGCGTTCCGCCTCCTCGGCGAGCTGGATGGGCCTCGTGGAAACAATGATGAGCAGCGAGTCACGCAGCGCCGCGGGGGGCAACAGATCGAACAGCTCGGCAAGTGTCCCCTCGGTTGCCGGCCGCAGCACGGCAAGCTGCTCGAGCAACTCGTGAAGCAGCTTGACCGACGCCTGCCCCACGCAGACGCCTGGCGCGGCTCCTGTCCAGCCCAGCATGAGCCGCCGGCCCTGCCGACGGCAGGTCTCCAGGCAGACCGTCGCCGCTAGCGTGACGGCCAGTTCCATGGCGTCGCGGAGCTCGGGGGAAACCCTGGTGCGCGGCAGCCAGGGATCGATCAGGAGGGCCAGTTCCTGCTCGTTCTGCTGCTCGAATTCCTTGACCATCAACTCGCCCCGGCGGGCGGAGGTCCGCCAGTGAATCCACCGCGGGCTGTCTCCCGCACGGTAATCGCGCAACCCATGGTATTCCTCCTGCTGCGACGACCGATCGTGCCTTTTGCCCATCCGCTTCTCGCTGGCCAGTCGTTGAAGCTGGAACCACCGTCGCGTGAGCTGGCCAATCCTGGGATAGACCACGATTTCATCGGCCAGCGGAATCGTCACCCGCCGCTCGATGAAGCCGAAGGGAGCGCGCGTTCCCAGGTCGAGATCGCGGAACCGGTATCGGCCTCGCCCTGGGCTCTGCCCCTGCCAGCGAATCCGTGAACGGTCAAGTCGAGGAACACGGGGAAAGAACACGCGCGGCGAGATGGTCGTGCCCGAGCCCGAGCGATCAACCGGTAGCAGCGAGTCTTCCATGAACATCGCCAGAGCGGCGGTCCAGCGCCGACCGTTCTCGAGAGTGTAATGAATCGTCAGCGGATCTCCCGAGAAAACGTACGCCGGCACCCGGCGGATCACCGACAGTCCTCTCAGGAACGTTCGGCTGCCCAGCCACGAGGTCAGGAACGGTCCGGCGGCAAGAGTAGCCACCAGGAGAATCAGGTTCACCTGCTGGTACAATCCAGCGAACAGAAGAATCAGCAAGACGCCGGAATAACACCAACCTTCTCGCGTCACCATGGTTCGTTCCGCCGGCACCAGCGCCTGGGCCAGCCCCCGAGTCAGTCGCCCGACCAGATTCGTCGCCCGCCAGGGGCGAGATTTCTCCAGGGCGCTCATCGAAAGGAATCTCCCGGTTACATCGACGTAGATGAGTCGTTCGAAAGCGGAGTCGCCGGGGCGGCTCAACCTGGCACGTGGGCACGGTCGACGATGTCGCGAATGATCGCCTCGGCGGCGCCAAACTCACCGGCCTGAAGAAACGACTTGCCGAGCACCCGGTGTGCGAGAATCGGCACGGCCAGGGTCTTGATGTCGTCGGGAACGACGAACTGCCGCGCCGAGACCAGGGCCAGACTCTGCGCCGCTCGATACAAGGTCAGCGCGCCTCGAGTGCTCACGCCAACGTGCAGGTCCTCGCTCCGCCGGGTCATGTGGACGATGTCCAGCAGGTAATCGCTGATCGCATCTTCCACCTGGACCTGCCGGACTGCCTGCTGGAGCCGCAAGACGTCTGTCGAGCTCAGGCTGGGACTCAGAGACTCGACCGGTTCGCCGTCGCGATGGTTGTCGAGCACCCGGCGTTCCTCGGATCGGATCGGGTAGCCCATCCGCAGGCGAATCATGAACCGGTCGAGCTGGCTTTCGGGCAGAACGTAGGTTCCCTCGAACTCAAACGGATTCTGCGTGGCCAGCACGATGAACGGAGGTTCGAGAGGATAGGTCTTGCCCTCCACCGAGACCTGTCGATCGCTCATGGCCTCCAAGAGCGCGCTCTGGGTGCGCGGGGTCGTCCGGTTGATCTCGTCGGCCAGCACGACGTTCGCGAAAAGCGGACCAGGCTTGAACACAAACTCGCCGCTGGGGGCGTGATAGACGCTCGATCCCAGGACGTCCGACGGCAGCAGGTCGGGAGTGAACTGGATTCGCCGGAAGGAACAGTCGATACTTGCAGCCAGGGCGCGGGCCAGCAGGGTCTTGCCCACACCCGGTACGTCCTCGATCAGGATATGCCCCTCGGCAAGCAGCGCGACCACGGCCAGCTTGATGACCTCGCTCTTGCCCAGAACCACTTTTCCGACGTTTTCCAGGAGCCGATTGCAAAGAACCTGGAGGTCGTCGCGCATCTCGGGAGCAGGTTTGATCGTCTGAGGTGCATTCATGTGTTGCTAGTGGCTAGTGGCTAGTGTGTAGTGGTTAGTGGCTAATGAATGGTATCCGTTTTTCTAGCCACAAGCCACTAGTCACTCGTTCGTAGGGTGGGCATCGCCCACCCTACCCAGCCTGGATCCACTACTGTCCACTAGCCACTAGCCGCTAACCATGGGCCACTATCAACGAGCCGTGAACGAACGTCTGGACGTTTTCTTGCTGGGTGGAAGGCTAGGGCTCGACGACGACGGTTGGCTCTTGCCGCCGCTGCTGGACCGTCTCGAGCAACGGGGCGTCCATGCCCGCGTCATCTGTGTTTCCCGAGGATGCGTCCCCCAGAGCGATACCCGGATCATCGAGATTCCCTCGCTGGGCAGCCGCTGGCTCAAGCAGCTCACCATCCGCCGGTTGCGGATCGACGGTGCGTTCGAGAATGCGGGACTGCTCCATGTCCTCCACGAGGAGATGACCGAGGTGGCTCTCGCCCTGGTCGACGCGTGTGAGATCCCTTACGTTCAAACAGTGGATGATTTTTCGGTTCTCGATCGCGGTCTGCACCTGAGCCGGCGGTGGTTTCGCGGGCTGGTGGTCACCAGCTCTGATCTGGCACGCGCATTGACACTCGATCTGGAAATTCCATCGGAGTGGATCAACGTACTGGCGCCGGGGCTTCACCCATCGGCCGAAACTCCGCGTCTGGCGGGGTGGAGAATTCCCGTGATCGGCACGGCCGGGCTCCCCCGGGAAGGTTCGGGCTTCGGTCGCTTTCTCGCTGCCGCCCGCATCGTTGTGGACTCTGGACACGACGCGGAGTTTCTGATCGCCAGCCAGGGAGACGACATGGGCGAGATCCTCCGGCACGCGCGGTCGCTGCACATCGCCGATCGTGTCAGCGTGGCCGATTTCGCGGTCGTCGGCAGCCGCTTCTGGAGTGTGCTCGATATCTTCTGCCAGCCGTCACTGGTGCCCAGCACGGGGCGACTTCTGGTCCTGGCAATGGCCGCGGGCATTCCCTGCGTTGCCTCCGGCGTCAAGGGGCTCGTTTCCCTCATCGACCATGACAGGTCCGGCCTGATCGTCGCTCCCGGCGACCCAAGGGCGCTGGCCGCGACGCTCATCCGGCTCATCGAGGATCCCGAGCCGGCCATCCTCCTGGGCCACCGGGGACGTCAGACAGTCGAAGAGCGGTTCAATCCTGAGGTCGAGGCCGACCTGCTGGCCTCACTTTATCGGCGGTACGCGATTCCTCCCCGGTCGGCCGCCGGATCCACGTAATGTAGAACGGACTGAATTTCGTTCTACATGGTCTCACTCACGACGGTCCAGGGCGTTCCGTCTACCTCCTCACGCAGCAGGAGGTAAATGTGCGCCCCCGCTGTCCAGAAATAGGCATAAATCCAGCCCTGGGCCAGCAGGCCGATCCCGCCTCGCCATAAGGCAGGCAAGATCGTGGCCGCGGTTCCGACACCCGCCGCCAATCGGATCGATTCACTCAGCACGGCAACACTCGACTCCGGAGCAGAGAACGAAAGCCCCCAGGCCGCCAGGTGAATCACTCCCGAGGCCACCAAGTTGACGGCGATCAGGGCAGGAACTCCGATCATCCATGCAAAGAGAACGCAAAAGGCAAACCTGGCTAGCCGCTGGTTCAGGTAACTGTAGCAGCGGCTGAGGGAGTCAAGCACGTCCTGTGTCTCAGCCGCGATCGACGCGTGGAAGAGAGGCCAGCCGGCCACCAGCCCGAACAGCAAGAGCACCATCACCAGCCCGAAGCCGAAGGCAATGACAAGGAAGATTCCGCCGAGGATCGACCCCACCGGCTCAGGAAGCCGGTAGAGGACTCCCAACCCCGCGCAGCCGAGAGCGCACAGCCCGATGGCCAGGAGAGGCCAGAGGGGTGTGACGCAGAGCGGCAGTGCGAACCGGAGCGCGAAACGAATCGCATCGGCCATGCCCAGTCTGTGCCGGCTCGACTCCGCAACCACGGCCATCCGCGCGATCGCGCCCCCCGTGATTCCCCAGACCACGATCACCCAGACGATCGCGGCCAAGGCGCGGAGCGTGCGTGTCGCGCCCTTGACCGGCTCGAAAAGCGAGACCAACGGACTGACGAGAATCCGGCTCGGCTCGGTCAACCGCCAGCCGGCAGAGCGAATCCGGCCCCACTCGGCACGCGCCTCGATTTCTCCCGTCGCGGCGGCCGCCGCTGTGGTGCGGCCGGGCAGATACGGAGGAATACCCCTGACCGCCGGCACCGCCAGCACGAAGAGATCCCAGCCGGCATGAAAGATCAAAAGCCCGAGCGCCGCCACGATCGCCTTACGCAGGTCAAACGACGACTGCACGGCGCGAAGCAGACACACCAAAGAGTTGCTATTTGCCATTTGCCATTTGTCCTACGCCTCGAAGATTCTTGAGCCACTGATGAAACACGGATCGAACACGGATGAGATAGATGAGTAGGGTCGCTGTGCGGACCACCGCGTCTGGAGCGGATTCCCATCCGTGTGCAGCCGTGTGCATCCGTCGCCCATTCTGCCCCGTCCCCAAGCGGGTCGTGCGCCCCCACGGCCTGAGCGTTACCGCACGCCGTGATCCATCAGCCATTTGCCATCGTTGCCTGGGCCCCACACTTGCTCAGGGGGTCACGCAGGTCAAGACCACGGCCTTGTCCCGAGGGACCACCTCGCACCGCCCGAGCGCCGCCGGCAGCAGGAGCGTTTGCCCGAAATCCAGGATCGTCTCCTGATTGTTGTGCCGGACTTCGGCACGTCCCTCCAGTCCCATGAGGATTGTAAACCGATCGTCGCCGCCCAGCACCGCCGGCCGCGCGAGGAGCCAGCGCTCGAGTGCGAAGTAGGCCGAGCGCGACAGCTTTTCGCGGACGTTGCCGCTGGCGTCCCGCTGCGGAGCCGGAACCAGGGGGTTGACGGGCCCGAGTGCAAAATCCGTTGATTCCAGAGCCTGGGCCACGTGCAACTCGCGGGGCTTGCCGTCAGCACCGACGCGTCCCCAGTCGTAAATCCGGAAAGTGGCATCGGACATCTGCTGGATCTCGGCCAGCAAGACCCCCGCTCCGATGGCATGGACTGTTCCGGCCTCGATCATGATGCAGTCGCCGGGCCTGGGCGAGAACCGGTGCAAGAGCGGCTCGACCGTGCCCGCGGTAATCGCCTCGCCGAACTGCCGCGGCGTGACGCCTGGCTTCAGCCCGGAATAGATCTGACTGCCGGGCTCGGCATCCACGATCACCCACGTCTCGGATTTGCCGTTGTCGCCGGCTAAGCGCTTGCCTTTCTCGTCGTCGGGGTGAACCTGGACGGAAAGATTGAGGCACGCATCGATGAACTTGACCAGGAGGGGAAACTGCCCGGCGCCGGCATGGCGGGTTCCCAGGAGCTCCAGGCCGCGGTGCTTCACCAGCTCGCGGAGCGAGGTTCCCTCGAGAGGGCCCTCACAGACCACGCTGACCGCGTCGCGATAGTCCGATAATTCCCAGCTCTCAGCGTAGTCGTCGGCCGGACCGATCGGTTTGTGGAGCACGGTCCCCAGCCGTCGTCCTCCCCAGATGAGCTGTCGAAGGATCGGCCTGAACCTGAGCGGATAAAGCGGAATATCTGCCATGGTCAGCTCCTGGCAAGGGAGTAAAACGGAATGAACTCCGTTCTACAGATCGCTCGCCCTCTCCGTAAGCACCGCGAGGCCCCTGTTTTAACGCGTGGCCTCGGGTGCTGTCCACCCGAGTCGGCCCCGATCCCAGCCCGCCGCGGGACCGCCGCGTCTCCCCGACCATCCGGGAGCCGGCCCGAGGGTGCGCCAGGCTTCGACATCTTGGCCAAGGCGATCGGGACTGATTCGCGCGCGGAAATGAGGGCAGGCGAAGAGTCACGTTCTATGCTTCAGCCAGGACGCCTGGAGGCGCTCGAACGGGCTCACTCCGCGAAAGTGAACGCCCGGCGTATTTCGATCTCTTCGATTGACGTTCAGACCAAGGAGTTCGCGATGCGGCGGAAGTCAATGTTTGCCCGTCTGTTTGGGCTCGGGATGGCTGATCGACCCGGCCGACATGGCAGGGCAAGGTCGCGCCAGGTTGATGCCAATGTGGAGCGACTGGAAAGCCGGGGACTTCTGAGTGGGGGTAGCGTGGTGCTGAGCCAAGGCTTGGTGACGATCACGCCTGCCTCAGTTGGTCCCGATCTCGCGGTCGTGTCCTATCAGACTCACAACAATGCGACCATGCTCGATGTGAATCTGAATGGCGTCGACAATTACTTCAGCCTGACCCAGGTCGGCTTCGTGTACTACAAGGGCAGCGGCATCTCGGCCGCTCAAACGTTTGTGAACAGAACGAGCCTCCACACGGTCGCTTGGGGCGGCTCTGGCACCAACGTTTTCCAGGCTGGCTCGGGCCAGGACACCTTCTTCGGCGGCTCTGGAAGCAACACGTTTGACGCGGGAACCGGCTTCGATGTATTCATCGGCGGAGCCGGGCCGAACGTCTTCAATGAGAACCCCACGGGCTCGGGCGAGATCCTCCTCATGGGCCACCAGAACACGGTCAACGTTCCCCCGAACGCCACCGGGGTCTATTGGATCGTTTGAGCGGGGCGAACGGAACTGGCGTTCATCAAAACGATGCGAGTGTCAGGTGTGGGTCGATGCTGCCCACACCGACCCCTATCGCGGACGAAGCAGCCGCTTCAACCCTATGATCGTTGCGATCAGGAACGCGAACGCGGCCGGCACAATCGAGGGCGGCTCGGGAACGGTCTGGAAGCTGAGGTACTCGTTCCCGCCGTTCCCCATGGGATCGGTCCAAATCATAACGACGTCGGCGTTGGCAAAGCCGCCGGACGTGTCGATGGTACCATCCGGTAGAATCGACCGGTAGCTCACAGCGAAGTTCGCGACTTCATAGCTGCCGTAGTCAAAGGGGGGGGCGATCAACTCGCCGGTACCATAAGTCGGGCCAAACGGGTCGGAGGAATACGGGATATCAATCAGTTGGATTCCTGGGTTGCCGCTAACTATCATGGAGACCGTCTGATACTCGGGGTCGTAGGTCAGGGACATCTCCCCGAGGTACCTGCCCCAGGACTCGCCCGCGGGCGCCGCATTCACGGAGTACTGAATGTCAAAGACCACGCCGCCGGTCCAGGTGCCGGTTATGGTCCCGGCAGGGGACGGACAAGGCAGCGCAAGTCCTGCCCAGAAGATTAGCCCCGCGACCAGACCGAGTGGCTTGCGGATCATGTTCGGGTATCTCCTTGATCGATTCCCTGGCTCACCGAGCCCCCCGGCATTCGCTGATCCTCTGAAAACGAATGCTTATCATCACGTTACATTATTCGTCTTTCCATTGCAATAGGGCAGGAATGGTTGACTCCAAAAGGACAAAACAGAGACAGCTAGCTCGCCTATCATGTCACTCGCCCTAGACCTCAATCGCCGCGAAGAGCCTTTTTTAACGCGTGGCCTCAGGTACTGTGGTCCCGAGTCAACGTCTGGTGTTTGGTCGTCCTGTTTGCCCACTACCGATTGCCGACTGGCCACTGGCGATTGGCCCAGGTCCAGACGAGCAGGCTGGCCCACGGGAACCAGGCCAGGAGATGCAACCCGAAAGTCGGGCTTTCCAGTGCCACCGGAATGACCAGCAAGGCCGCCAGCGCCCCCAGCACGGCCAACCGTTCCAGGAAAACCACCCCAGGCCGCATGACCCGCAAGACGAGCAGAATCTGGCCTGGAACCAGGACGGCAAAATCGAACGGCCAGCCGTAAGGAGCCATTCCCACCGACAGACAGAGGACGGGATGGAGCACGCTCGGCCAGTTGATCTCTGGATGCACTCGAACAAGGTAGCCCAACGTCAGAAAGAGCCCGACAAGGGGAATCGCCACCAGAGGCCAGAGCGGAGCCCGGCCCGTGGCCTGGAAAATGAGCAGGCGGATCGAACTGGCCAGGCTGCACGTCAGCCAGTTCGAGGTCGCTTCCGCGCCCGGTCCTCGGGGAGCCCGGCCCAGGCTGGCCCACCACTCCGCGATCGATCCCGGCCAGAGAAGTTGGGTCGAAAGCAAGAGAGCCGCCAGTCCCAGCAAGGCGGCGGCCGGCACGCGCCAGCGATGCTCGCGGATGGTCCAGCCCAGCACCCAGGCACCGAAAATCAAAAAGAGGTGCGGCTTGATTGTCAACAAAACGAGACTGAGCCCCGCGCCCACCTCGTCGGACTTGACGGCCGAGCGCAAAAAGAGCGCCACGGCAAAGGCGAGCACGATCGAGACCTGCCCCAAGGCGATCGTTTCCATCACCGGATAAAAGAGCAGCGCCGCGACGATGGCGGGACCGATCCTGTTCGCCTCGCCGACAGGACCGGACGCATCACGCAAGAGCAGCGCGATGGCCGCCAAGAGCGCCAGGTTGCAGCCAATCCACAACAGGGCCGCGACCGGGAACGCAAACTCAAGTACAGGCGATAAGAGGAGCACCGTCCAGGGAGGATTCCACATGAGCAGCGTTCCCCCCGCCGTCTTTCCCGCGGTTCGCTCGATTCTGTGCAAAACGAGGCCGTCGTACGGGTTTCCGCCGCTCCGCAGCACCCGGTAGGCCGACCAGTATTCGATGAAGTCTCGTGAGCCGGCGCAGCCGTAATGGTAGCTTGTCGCGGGCAGCCGCCGCGTAAGTCCGATCAGGGCGACAAGAAGCGCCAGCCAACCCAGCGCCAGTGCCACGCGGCGAATTCCCCGGCTCGCCATCCAGTCCCACTCCCAGCAACTTCCAGACGTACCGCTCCCTGAGAAGCCTAGAACACGAGGATGCGGGAAGTCGCTGCTCGGCGTCACCCATTGACAACCTGTCCGCCGTTGGGGTGCAGGACCTGGCCTGCCATGTGGGAGGAGTCGTCCGACGCCAGGAAGACGTAGCAAGGAGCTGTGTTGGTTCAGCGTGAATGGGAAAAACTCACTTGCTCGCGAAGCTAGCCAAGTTTTCCTTCCGCGCGGTGCGCCGCCGCGCCCCAGGATACTGCACAGGAAGAAGAAGGTCCCGCGGATGTTGAGAGCGGTTTTCGGGTCGATCGCTCACCGTAG